>JAITCX010000198.1 GCA_031282945.1 Elusimicrobiota bacterium | reverse complement strand
CTGTCTGTCACGTCAAAAGTAGAGTCGGCGCGGGGGCGAAAAAAATTTTCGCATGGCGCGTGGCTAAAAAATAAAAAGGGAGCGCAAAAACAAAAATAAAGAAAAAAGCTAAAATAGCGTTAATTTTCCGTTTCTCTTTTGTAGAAAAGAGAAGCAAGTTGCAAGTGTCGTTAGAAGTTTTTGTTTCTTTTGGCAAAAGGAATTTCTGTCTCTCTTTTTCAAAGAGAGAATAAACGTTTAAGAGCCGTTAGTTTTTCTGTTTCTCTTTTTCCAAAAAGAGAAATAATTTCCAACACTTTTTTATAAAAGAGCCAAAACAACCATACACTATGAAAAAGATTTTAATAGCTTTATCCTTACTAGTTTTAGCGGCTAACATTTCACCCGCCGCCGATGAAATTTCTTTTACTGCCACTGTGAGCAAAAACACAGTTGCATTAAACGATTCATTTGTCTATGTGGTGACGATTGCGGGACCGATGACAAATTTCGGCGACCCGCAAATTGCAAATTTATCCGCCTTCAATCAATTTTCAGGCGGGAAATCGCAGAGCATAAATGTCATAAATGGAAAAGTCAGCGGAAGCGTTTCCTACACTTATACGCTCGGCCCGAAAACTGTTGGGCGATTTGTTATTGAACCCTCAAAATTTCAATATAATGGGAAAGTCTATACAACCGACTCCATAGAAATAAATGTGCGGCCCGCGCAAAGTATCGCGTCCCAAACGCTTGCGCAAAATCAAGCGCAGACGCAGGCGGCAATACGGGCGAGATCCCAAGCTGATATGGTTAGGCAAATGCAGGAAAATACCGTTGAGCCAAACTTTTTTGTGAGAGCCAATGTAAACAAAAAAACCGTTTATGAAAATGAAAAGCTCGTCTATAGATTTAGTTTTTATACAAATGTAAATCTAGCGTCAAATCCACAATATGTCCCCCCAAGTTTCAACGGTTTTTTTAATGACGGCTCCAAACCTAAAAGTCATATTGAGGAGATAAATTCTATGCGCTATCTCGTCAGCGAGGTGGAGACCACCATTTATCCAATTGCAACAGGCAAACAAGTGATTGGGGCGGCGGATTTGAAAATTGCAGTTGCGCAGATTAGTATGCCCAGCAATGTCAACAATGTTGACGATATGATGGCGGCTTTCATTGCGATGACCTCAGGCCGCCAAATTCAAGAGCGTCAATTGCATTCAAACCCCATAGAAATAACCGTGCTGCCTTTGCCCAAAGAGGGACGGCCGGATGGTTTTTATGGAGCGGTTGGAAAATTTAATATTAGAGCTGAAGTTGACAGACGCCAGATAAATACAAATGAACCTATTACGCTTACTTTGCGCGTCACGGGAAACGGTAACTTTAAAAGCGTAACGCGTTTTGACATTAAAGCTGAAGGTTTTAAAAAGTACGATACATTTATATCCGATGCAGACGAATCCGCAAGGGTATTTACAACGCTTTTAGTGCCTATTAGTCCCGGTAAAAAAACGATAGCTCCGGTAACATTGGCTTTTTTTAATCCAGATACAAAAAGATATGAAACCGTTCGAACCGAGCCCATAGAAATTGACGTTGTCGGTCAAGCGGCGCCGGAGAGCCAAACATTGGACAGGCAAAAGTTTGGGGGGATAAATGATATTAGCTATAATAAGCAGATAGGGAAAATAATAAATTATAAAACAGAACTCATAAAAAATATAAATTTTTATCTTGTGTTTGTGCCATTCATATTGTTGTTAATAGGAGGGTGTATGTTTAATTTATTTGCCAAGTCAAAGACAAAAGGGTCTATCTCTAAAGCATATAAAAAGATAGACAAAGCGGAAAGCGAATTGCAAAAGGGAAATTTAGGCGGTCTATTTGATGCAATCTATAGCGCTTTAGTGGAAGCTATAAGCGTTAAAATGCAAATAGAAACCGACAAACTTCAAGAAAAACAAATACTTGAAAACCTAAAAGAACTCTCGGCTCCCGAGGATGCGATTAAACGCTTGGCTGTTGTGTTTGAGAGGATAAACCTCTATAAATTTGCCGCCGTTAGAGCTGATGAAAAAACGCTGACGGAAATGCTGGAAAATGTAAAAGAAATAATAAAACAATTGGATGATTGATGTGAAAAAGCTGTTGTTTGCATTTGTATTTTTAAATATTGCAAGTTTTAGTTTTGGCGCAGACGCAATAATTGGACAGGTTGGAAATGCGCAAAAAAGTTTTGACCAAACCGATTACGCTAAAGCGATTGATATTTATGAAAGTCTCATAAAAGTTGACAAAATAAATGATCCGGATATTTATTATAACTTATCAAATAGTTATTTTAGAAATTCTGATATAGGCAGGGCTGTATTAAATATAGAACGGGCTTGGCGCCTCAAACCGCGGGATGCGGATATAAACTATAACAGACAATTCTTATTTAATTGGGTTGGACGAAGCGGGCAGCTTCAACCCAAAGATGTTTTTTTTGTCAGTTGGTTTTCGTTAAATGAGCTAACAGTTTTTGCAAGCGTTTTAATTATTTTGCTTTTAATTTCGCTAACTGCCTTTATTGTAAACTTTAAACAAAAAAAAGCAATATTTAAAAAATCAAATATCATTTTGGCTATTTTAGTTGTTTTGAGCGTAGGATTGACGGTATATAAATTTATTATATTTAACCAAAACAATGCCGTTTTGGTAGCGCCTGCATCTTTAAAACAAAATCCTTTTGACGAAACCGAAATCGCAAGTTTGGCGGACGGGCGGATTTTGCATTTGTTTTTTAGTAGAGACGGATATGCTTATGTGGAAATTTTACAAGAGCGCCAAAAACTCAAAGGGTGGGTTTTAGCGGCAAGCGTGGAAAAAATTTGAAGTTAAAACGTTTAGCGGTTTTCGGCGGGTCTTTTGATCCTGTGCATATTGGACATATTGAAATTGCAAAATCAGCGCAGCAAAATTTTGATTTATCAAAAGTCATTTTTGTTTGCGCTTGGGCGGCGCCTCATAAACCTCAGCATTTTGCAAGCGCTCAGGACCGTTTAAAAATGTTATCAATGGCTGTACAAAATATAGAAAATTTTGAAATAAGTTTATTTGAACTCTCTTGTAAAAATGTGGTTTATTCTTATCAAACATTAGATTATTTTCAAAAAATATATCCCGACTATGAAATTTTAATGATCATTGGTTCGGACTCTTTAAATGGAATCAAAACTTGGAAAAAAATAGATTATATCGTCTCAAAATATAAATTTATTGTTGCAAACAGAACGGAAAACTTGCCTAGCGCGGCAAATGAGTATATTAAAAATTGTCTTTTTATAGATAGAGAATTTGAAAATATTTCATCAAAAAAAATAAGGGCTTTGCTTGCGGCTAAAGATGAACAGGCGCAAAAATATTTGACCCCAAAGGTATATAGGTATATAAAAGAAAATGGCTTGTATGGATGTTGAGAACATTGAGGAATATTTAAAAAAAAATTTAACGCGGCATAGATTTAAACATTGTTTAAATGTTGCAAAAGCTTGCGCCAAATTGGCAAGAAAATTTTCAATGGATCCCAATCGCGCTTTTCTTGCAGGGCTTGCGCATGACAGCGCAAAAAATAAAACCGATGAGGAACAAATAGCGTTTTGCAAAAACGGAAATTCCATAGAATATTTTGCGGATATAGTTAAATACGCCCCCCAACTTTTACATTCATATAATTCAGCTACAATTGCAAAAGATGTTTTCGGCATAAAAGATAAAGAAATTTTGAAAGCTATAGCCAATCACACGTTGGGAGATATAGATATGTCTATTCTTGAAAAAATAGTTTATGTAGGCGATGCCCTTTATCCCGCGACAGTGCATGATATGACGGCTAGTATCGCTTTGCGCAGTTTGACAAGAATAAATTTTGAGGGAGCGCTCAGGAGCATTATGCGCGCTAAAATTTCTTATACTTTAGGGAAAAAAGAGTGGGTATGTCCCAAAAGCTTGGAAGTATGGAATTTTTATGTTCTTAAAAAATAAAAAGCATCTTATTTATCTATTTGTCCTCATTGCTTTTATTTTAGTTTATTTGAGTTTTTTTAATACGGGCAGGCAGATTAAAAAAATTTGGTTTGGGCAGGATATAAAAATAGCGGTTTTAATTTACGGATCCGAAGATGTTTTGCCAAAGAATTTAGAAGCGTTTTATATTTACATAAATACAAATTCGCGTTTAGTTAAAGTTTTATCTATAAACACAGACATAAAAATAAATGCAAAACAAACTTTAAGCCAATCTTTTTTCTCCGCCGCAAAAAAAGATCTAGCTTTTGCAAAGGAAAATTTATTTGCAAATTTAGAGATCCTATCCGCCAATCATTTTAAACCAGACTATTATTTTGCCGCAACTTTTAAAGATATTTCGCAAATGCTTATTTTGACAGGCAAGCCGTCAAAACTTATTTTAATGGATGAATTTAAGAATTTGGACGATAAAGAAATAACCCAATTGATTATTGCAGAACTTTTGCTGGATAGAATGAGCCGTTTTCCGCTTGTGTCTTCATTGTCTTTTATGCGCAACTTAAAACATTTTGACACAAATTTATCAAAATCTTTTTTTATAAATTTATCTCTATTTTTTGCCATTTATAAAAACGAAATTTTCTTTTGTATTTTTCCCGTTAGGCGCACATCCGCCGGCGTTCAGCTTTTAAAAGACGATATAGCAAATTTTTTCAATAATGTTTTTTTGCAAGATGCAGATAACAATGAAGGCAGGCTGGACGGATTTGTTGAAGTGCGCAACGCTTCAAATATTACGGGAGCGGCGCAAAATGCGGCTTGGCGGTTGAGGATGGAAGAATTGGATGTTTTGGATTTTGGCAATTGGCCGATATCGGCGGATGAAACAATAATAAAAGATAGAAAAGGCAATTTTATGCAAGCTAAAAAAATTGCAAAAGTTTTAGGCGTTGGCAAAATTATAAACGCCTATGACGAATACCACAATTATGATACGACTGTCTTTATAGGACAAGATTATAAAATAAAAGATACTGGAGAAATGGATGAACTTTAATTTTGAAGAGTTGGCGCTTGAGATAAGTCAAATTGCATTTGATAAAAAAGCAAGCCAAGTAAAAATTTTAGAAGTGAAAGAAATTACAACGATAGCTGATTTTTTGATAATTATAATTGCAAATTCCGCGCCTCAAATAAATGCAATAAATGATGAAATAGAAAAACAGCTCAAAGAAAAAGGGTTATTAATTTTAAGACGGGACGGAAAATCCTCAGCCAGTTGGCGCGTTTTGGATTTTGGGGCGATTGTGGTGCATATAATGCTGCCTGAAATACAACAAAATTATAAATTGGAAAGTTTTTGGAATAAAGCTATAGACATTACGCCTAAACAAGAAATAATAGATGTTGAGTTTGTTCCTGTAGAATCTACGCAATCGCCTGAAACGCAAACGCCGACAGAAAAAAGTCAGGTCATAGAGGTGGAAGTTTTAAGCGATGAAAGTGTTCCAGTTGCAAGTTTGGCGCAAGAGGAAACTGAGAAACAAAAAGTTTCCATTCCCCGCAAAACTAAATCAAAAGCTAAAGCGGTTGAAAATTTAGGAAAAGTAAAAACTAAAACGGCAAAACCCAAATCGCAAAAAGTTTCCGCCGCTAAACCTAAAAAGGCAAAATCTAAAACGCCTAAGAATTCCAATATTGAAATTAAAACAGCAAAAGCTAAATCAAATAAAAATTCCGTTTCCATTAAAACTAAAAGTAAAGCGGTAAAGTCTGCAGTGAAGGCGGTTAAAAAGTTAACTGCGGACAAAACTGAAACGCCAAAAATAAAAACGCTAAAAGTTTTAGTTCAACCTAAAAAGAAAGCGGTTAAGGACGCAAAACTTGTTAAAACTAAAACGGCAAAAACTAAGGCGGGCAAAACTTCTGTTGAGAACAAAACAATAAAAGCTAAATCAGTTAAGGTTTTAGCTAAAGTTAAAGCGGGTAAAAAGTTAACGCCTTCTAAAACTACAGCTATAAAAGTTAAAACGCCTAAAGGGCGGGATTTAACTAAGATTAAAACAATAAAAACAAAAGCGTTGAAGAGTTTGCCTCAATCTAAAAAGAAAACGCTTAAGGGCGCAAGTCTTAGTAAAACTAAAATTACAAAATCTAAAACATCAATAAATAAAACTAAAACAGCTAAAGCTTCTAGCTTAACCGTTAAATCTAAAACAGCGGGCGCAGGAAAGCGGCTAAAACGTAAATAAAGTTTAAGGTTTATTTCTCTTTTTGAAAAAGAGAAACAGAAAATTAACGCTTTTTAAACTCTTTTCTTTATATTTTTTTTGCGCTCATTTTCATAAGGGCAACTGCTTAAAGTCTCTTTTTTAAAATTCATTTTTTCGCTTGAGAAGTTCATAACTCCTTTTCTCTCTATCGAACTCTTTACAATTTTTTTGCGCTCCCTTTTTATTTTTTAGCCACGCGCCATGCGAAAATTTTTTTCGCCCCCGCGCCGACTCTACTTTTGAGGTGACTGACAGCAGTCTGTACTGTCACGCCCGCGTGGGTGAGGGCAAAGGAAACTTCCAGTTTCCCTTGCCCTCTTGGCGAAAAAAATTTCTCGCATAGACAGGCGCTTTGCCGCTTGCGCTAGGCTAAAAAATAAAAAGAGCGCCCGAAAGGGTA
>JAITCX010000169.1 GCA_031282945.1 Elusimicrobiota bacterium | reverse complement strand
TACCGCATCTTTTGCGGAATTTATGCGTCAAGAAAATTTGTGCGTCCATCTACGAGGACGCCCGGCATTTTCTTTCCTTTAAATTTGCGCAAAATCTACGGCAAATACAGGCATTATAGGTTTTCCAAGACACCCAGTTTTTTAGCCTAGCGAAAGTGGCAAAGCGCTTGGTCTTTACGAGAAATTTTTTATTGTTTTGTTGTTGTTGTTGTTTGCTGTTGTCTTTGGCGTGTCGTACCTTTTACCGCCCTCTTTTGGTTTTGCGGCGTAGCGGAGCGTAAGCGCTGCTATGCGAGAAATTTTTTTCGCCAAGAGGGCAAAGGAAACTGGAAGTTTCTTTTGCCCTCACCCAGGCGGGCGTGGCAGGATTGACTGCTGTCTGTCACGTCAAGAGTAGAGTCGGCGCGGGGGCGAAAAAAATTTTCGCATGGCGCGTGGCTAAAAAATAAAAAGGGAGCGCAAAAAAATATAAAGAGTTTGATGAAGAGAAAAGGAGTTATGAACTTTCACTGAGAAAGAAATGAATTCTTAAAAATGGTCTTTAAGCCTTTCTGTAATCAAAAGGTAGCGCAAAATAAAAATAAAGAAATAAGTTAAAGAGAAATCATTTTATGTATATCTTTGGAAAAGAGATAAAAGAGTAAAGTTAGTTTTTCTGTTTCTCTTTTTCAAAAGAGAAAGCTATTATTAGTTTTTCTGTTTCTCTTTTTTCAAAAAGAGAAAAATGTCTCTCTTTTTCAAAGAGAGAATAAAGAGAAATAAATGCAAAGAGGATAATAATTATGAAAAGAAGTTTGTATTGCGGGCAGGTGGACTCATCTAGTGTAGGAAAGACTTTAACTGTTTGCGGTTGGGTGCATTCAAGGCGCGATCATGGCGGAGTGATTTTTATAGATCTGCGCGACAGAACGGGCATTTTGCAAATTGTTTTTGACCCCAGCAAAAAAGAAATTTTTAATGTGGCGGAACATTTGCGCAGCGAGTATGTCTTATGCGTTACAGGGCTTGTAAGGCCGCGCCCCGAAGGCACCATAAATCCCAATATGGCCACGGGGCAGGTGGAACTTTTGGTAGAGAAGTTGGAAGTTTTAAATGACAGCCCAACGCTTCCTTTTGAAATTTCAGATTATACGGAAACTTCAGAGGAGCTAAGACTTAAATATAGATATTTGGATTTGCGGCGCCCGAGTTTTGCAAAAAATTTTATTTTGCGCCATAAACTTTCACAGGAAATAAGAAACTTTTTAAATGAGGAAGGCTTTTTGGAAATTGAAACTCCCTTTCTAACAAAATCAACGCCTGAAGGGGCGAGGGATTTTTTGGTGCCGTCTAGAATTCACAACGGCTCTTTTTATGCATTGCCGCAATCGCCGCAAATTTTTAAACAGCTTTTAATGGTGGCGGGTTTTGATAGATATTATCAACTTGCCAGATGTTTTAGAGATGAGGATCTGCGCGCCGATAGGCAGTTGGAGTTTACGCAAATAGATATGGAAATGTCTTTTATAGATGAGCAGGATATTATGGATATCACCGAGAGAATGATTGCGCGGGCATTTAAAAATGTATTAAATATAGAGATAAAAACTCCATTTGAAAGACTGCCCTATGATCAGGCGATGCTGCGTTTTGGATCCGATAAACCAGATACGCGCTTTGCTATGGAAATTGTAGATTTCACAAAAGATCTCGCCGATTGCGGATTTAGCGTTTTTGCAAATGTAATAAAAGCGGGCAAAGTTGTGCGCGGTTTATGCATCCCAAAAGGAGCGGCTTTTTCGCGCTCGCAAATAGACGAGCTTACAAAATTTGTTGGGGAATTTGGAGCCAAAGGTCTTGCTTGGATGAAAATTACAGACGCAGGCGCTGAGTCAAATATTGTCAAATATTTTAAGCCCGCTGAAATTAAAACTATCATCTCAAAACTTTCCGCCTCTAACGGCGACTTGGTTGTATTTTTAGCTGACGATGCAAAAATTGTCTCCGCGGGTCTGGGCGCTTTAAGACTTAAAATGGCAAAAGAGTTAAACTTAATTGATAAAAATAAATTTAACTTTTTATGGGTGGTGGATTTTCCGCTTTTTGAGTGGGACGAAAACGAACATCGTTGGACCTCGCTGCATCATCCTTTTACCGCCCCTAAAGACGAAAAATCGCTGGACGCCAAAACCGCAGGACTGGCGCAGGCAAGGGCTTATGACGTTGTGTTAAACGGCGTGGAACTTGGCGGCGGGTCAATTAGAATTTGCAAGAAAAATGTTCAGCAAAAAGTGTTTGAACTTTTAAATATAGACGAGCAACAGGCAAAAGAAAAGTTTGGATTTTTACTTGAAGCTCTTTCCTTCGGCGCTCCGCCGCATGGGGGGATTGCATTGGGTTTTGACAGAATGTGTGCATTGTTGTGCGGAGAGGATTCAATTAGGGAAGTTATAGCTTTTCCTAAAACGCAAAGAGCGTCTTGTCCGATGTCAAATGCGCCCTCAGAGGTCAGCCAAAAACAATTAAACGAGTTGGGCTTGAGAATTGCCGCCAAAGGCGTAAAAAAAGGTATTTAGGAAAAGGGGAAAAATGGACAAAATAAAAATATGGATTAGAGATTTTTTAAGAGGGCTTGCCGATAATTTTGATCCTGATAGAAAAAAAAGCGGCCCTGTGGTGCGCAACACAAAAGAATTTTTAAAAACGGAAGTAAAGATCCCAATAGTTTTATCGGTGGTGATTACGTTTTTTATTGTTTATTTTATGCTGCTTACGCAAATAGGTTATGCTTATTTTAATGCCTTGGCCGCGGGGCTTGTGACGCTGGTTATGGCATATATTTTTATTGGCGAGACGAGAAAAGAAGCGGATTTAGTTTCAGATAATGACGCTGTTGTTTTAATGTGTTTAATGCTTGTCATTGCAATTTTAATTATGCAGGTGACGCAATATTATTTAAGCATCTTAGCTTTTCCCATCGGAGCTTTTGTGGTTATGGCGGCTTTGCTTTTAAGGCCGCGCATTGGTTTAGCTTTTGCAATTGTTTTAAGCGTTTTGGGGGGAATGCTAAACAATATGAGTTTTGAAACTTTTGTAATTTTATTTGCAGGAGCGATGGCGGTTTTGGCGCCGGCTAGAACCATTAGAAGCCGCGGCGGTTTTTTAGCGGTTACACTCGTGCAATGCGTAATAGCCATTTCGCTTGTGTCAATGTTTTATTTGCTTTTGCGTTACGATTTTACGCAGTATCAACAAAATATTTATTTTGTTTTATTGGGCGGCGTTTTTATGATGATAGCTCTTTTGGTTTTGATGCCCATTTTTGAAAAAGTTTTCAGCCGCACGACAAGCGTAAAATTGATAGAGTTGGGAGATTTCAATAATCCCTTGCTTAAAGCTTTAATGGTTAAAGCGCCGGGGACTTATCATCATTGCATTATGACGGCTTTAATTGCCGAGCAGGCCGCTCGGGCGATAAATGCAGATCCTGTTTTAGCGCGGGTGGCTTCTTATTATCATGATATCGGCAAAATAAACAATCCGGAATATTTTATAGAAAATCAAAATAAAGCGGAAAACCCGCACGATAATTTGCCTACCGCCATGTCGCTTTTAATTTTAAATTCCCATATAAAAGACGGCGTAGCTTTAGCTAAAAAATATAATATGGATAAAGACATCATAGACAATATAGAGCAGCATCATGGCACAACTATTATGAGTTATTTTTACAATAAAAGTTGTCATCAGCTGGGCGAGGAAAATTTAAATGAAAATGATTTTAGGTATCCGGGTCCAAAACCTCAGACGAAAATTGCCGCAATTATAATGATAGCTGATTCTTGCGAAGCGGCCTGTAGATCTATTGACGATCCGACTGATGTTGAGATAAGCGAAATGGTAGACAAAGTTGTGGACGCTAAAATGGACGATGATCAATTTAGCGAGGCGCCTATAACTTTTAAAGAGCTTGAGGAAATAAAAGATTCTGTAAAAAAATCTGTTATAGCTCAAAATCATTCCAGAATAAAATATGAACAAGATAGTGAAGATGCCAAAGAAAACAGCCATATGTAATTTTTTTGGTTTTTCTAAAAATCAAATTCCTCTTTTAAAAAAAGCTGCAGAGCTAACTTTGAGCCGTCAAAAAAAAGAGTTTTATCAAATAAATTTTATTCTTGTAAGCGATGAGCAAATTAAAAAACTAAATATAAAATTTAGGCATGTCAGGCGCATTACAGACGTGATTTCTTTTTTGGTTTTTGATGAAATGTTTATAGGCGATATTTATATATCGGATAATAGAACTAAAAAACAGGCAAAAAAATACGGCCACAGTTGGGATATGGAACTGGCATATTTAGTAATTCATGGAGTTTTGCATTTGTGCGGGTTTACGGATTATGATGAGCGCAATAAAAAAATAATGTTTGCCAAACAGGACGAAATATTTCAATGTTTATTTTAATTGGTTTTATTTTGATGATGTTTTGTTTGTGCGGTTCGGCGTGGATATCGGCCGCTGAAATTTCAATTACAAGTTTATCGCAGCTGCGTGTAAAAAAATTGATAGCGCAAAAACCGACCCTTAGCGAAATGCTGCTTGCATGGCTAAACACTCCATATTATCTGCTTACCTTAATTTTAACAATCAATGTTATTTTTGACATGTTTTTTAGCTTTTTTGCAACATTTGTTCTCACAAATTCTTTTAATATGTTTAATCATCATATTATGGAATTTGCCAGCTGGCTTTTATCGTCTTTTTTAATTATTGTTTTCGGCGAGCTTGTGCCAAAACTCTATGCTTGGTCAAACTATGAAAAAATTTCTATTTTTTCTCTGCGTTTAATGTCTAGGATTGAAAAAGTTTTAAAATATATTTTGTATCCCATAATAAAACTTTCAGAGCTGACGTTGCCAAAACTAGCCATTAAAATTTCTCCCGAGCTAAGCAAAGAGGAAGCCGCTAGCATGATAGACGAAGGCAGCGTTGCAGGCGAGTTGGATAAAGATACGTCGGCAATGCTCAATAAAACTTTAAATTTTCCAGAGCTTAGCGTTAAAAAAATTATGCAGCCGATAGAAACAGCTGAAATGGTGGATGTAAATTTAGGCGAGGAAGAATTTTTAGATCAAGTTGTAGAAACAGCGCGCAGCAGATTGCCGATCTATAAAGGCAGCCGAGACAATGTCATTGGATATATTCATATAAAAGATATTTTAATAGCTTGGCAGGCGGGCAGGAAAAATTTTGCAAAGTCGCTTATTCGGCCGCTTTATTTTGTGGATGAAACAAAGCAAATCACCGATCTCTTAAGAGAATTTCAATGCGGAAAAACTCATATTGCTTTTGTAAAAAATAAAGATTTAAAAATTGTTGGATTTCTCACTTTAGAGGATATTTTAGAGGAGATAGTCGGCGAAATTGTAGATGAATACGAGCTGAAAAAATGAGCGCTCTAATTTTAATTAAACTTATTTTATTGGGATTTTTATTTTTTGCAATAGCTTGTTTTAGTTTATCTGAAACGGCTGTTATGAGTTTATCTGAGCAGGATTTATTGTTTTTGCGAAAACTCCATCCCAAACTTTTAAAATATATTTCTTTTTGGCAATACAACAGCGAAAGGGCAATCGCCTCTATAGTTATGGGATCAAATTTTGCCGTTACGGCAGTCAGCATTGTGTCAGCTTCCATAATTATAGATTTGACTTTGACCTCGCTAAAATGGCAGATAATTTTTCCTGCGGCAGTTATAATTATAACTTTAATTTTTAGCAATATTTTTCCAAAAACTTTTGCGCGCTACAATGCCGTTAAGGTTGCGCCTATAGTTTTGGTTTTTGTTTATTTGTGCGCAAAAATTGTCAAACCTTTGGCAAAAGTTTTAGTGAAATTGTCTGCAAAGCTGGTGCGTTTTATTGCAATGGGCAAAAAAGACAGCAGGCTTGTGAAAGCAAGCGAAATAGATTTTTTGCTTTCAAATGAAAATACGTCTCCGCTTGCAAAAGATTTTAGGCAAATGGCAAGAAATATTTTGGATTTTGGCGATACAAAAGTAATGCAGGTGATGACCGGCAGAAATGATTTTTTTGCAGTTGATATAGACGCCGATAGAAATGAAATAGTAAAAAGCATTATAGATTCAAAGTATTCGCGCGTGCCGGTATACAGAGGGGATTTAAGCAATATAGTGGGTATAATTTATAGTAAAGATTTAGCTCTTGCATGGCGCAATTCGCATGTGATAATTTTGCAAGATCTATTAAGACCAGTCTATTATGTGCCTGAAAGCGCCGCTTTAAACAATGTGCTAAAAGAGTTTAAATCAGGCCATCATCATTGCGCCGTTGTGGTAGACGAGTTTGGTTTGACTGTTGGAATTGTTTCTATTGAGGATTTGCTTGAGGAAATTGTAGGAGAGGTTTCAGACGAGTATGACGAGCAGGAAAAGAGGATTGTTCCTTACGGCCGCGCAAGACAAGAGTATCTCATTGCCGCCAGAGAAAGCGTTTTAAATGTAAACGATTATTTAAAAATAGATATTCCAGCGGGGAGCTATTCAACCATTGGAGGTTGGGCTTTAACGCTTTTTGGAAAAATTCCTAAAAAAGGCGAAAAAATTGTCTATAAAAATTATGAAATAAAAATTGAAAGCGCCGATGCAAAAAAGATAAATAGGATAGTGCTGAGATGTATTACCAAATAAAAGGATTGGTTTTAAATTCTCAAATTTCAGGCGAGGCCGATAAGGTCGCAAATATTTTTTCGTATCAATGGGGAAAGATTTCAGTTTTATTTACAAGCGCAAAAAAAATAAAAGCAAAACTTGCCGCCGTTGCCGAACCTTTAACTGAAAGCGAATTTATGCTCTATCAAAGCCATCCGTCAATGCGGCCGAAAGCGGTGGGCGGCCAGATTTTAAATAATTTCTCGCCGATAAAATTGGATTTTACAAAAAATATTTATGCTTTTTATACCTGCGAAATAGTTTTAAATATGGTTGCCTATAATGTTTCAAATATAAAAAAATATGAACTGATACGCCGCATTTGGCAGGTTTTAGGAGATTGCAAAAATCCCAAACGGGCTACAATGGCATTTGTTTTGCGTTTTTTAATTTTATCGGGTTATTCTTTTGGAGAATACATTGCAAACAATTTGTCCGTTTTTGATGCGCATTTGCAAAGAGAAATCGCCGCGCTTTCAAGGTGTGCGGGAAACAATTTAGATTCTTTAAATATAGACGATAAAAGAGTGTGGCTGGCAATGGAAACTTATTTATCGGCTTATATGAAAAAGCCGGCGGTTGGGATTTTTCTAAAGAAAATGGAGAGCTTATAAATGCGAAATATTTTTACCCTCATAAAAAAATCTGCAGAATGCCGCGGGCGGCTTGGGAAAATAAACACCGCCCGAGGAATAATAAATACCCCTGTGTTTATGCCTGTTGGAACGCAAGGTACAGTTAAGGGCGTGCCTATGGAATTTTTAAAAAAATCTAAGGCGCAGATAATTCTTGCAAATTCTTATCATTTATATTTGCGGCCGGGAACGCAAATTATAAAAGAAGCGGGCGGCATTGCAAAATTTTGTTCATGGGATGGTCCGATGCTGACAGATTCAGGCGGGTTTCAAATTTTTTCTTTAAATGCAATTAGAAAAATTACAGATAACGGCACGCAGTTTCAATCCCATATTGACGGCTCAATGCATTTTTTTACTCCTGAAAAATCTATAGAGGTGCAAAAAGATATCGGCGCTGATATTATCATGTGTTTTGACGAATGCGTCGCTTTGCCTAGCGATATTAAATATGTAAAGAAATCGGTGGACTTAAGTCTTGCTTGGGCAAAAAGATGCAAGACGCAATTTTATTGCGATGATGCAGACGAACGGCAGACGCTTTTTGGAATTATTCAGGGCGGCGTCTATGATAATTTGAGAAAAGAGAGCGCTCAAAAAATGTTGGATATAGGATTTGAAGGATACGCTGTGGGAGGGCTTTCAGTGGGCGAGTCTAAAGAGGATATGGAGCGCATCTTGATTTTAATGGACGAGTTTTTGCCTATTGATAAACCCAGATATTTAATGGGCGTGGGAATGCCTGAAGATCTTTGGATGGGGGTTGAAAACGGGATAGATATGTTTGACTGCGTCATCCCAACTAGAAACGGACGCAACGGTCAAGTTTTTACAAGTTTGGGAAAAATAAATATTAGAAATACGCAATACAAAAATGATTTTTCGCCATTGGATCCGCATTGCGATTGTCCAACCTGCAAGCATTATACTAAAGCTTATTTAAATCATTTAGTGAGGGCAAAGGAAACGCTTTATCTTGTCCTTTTGTCAACGCATAATATTTTTTTCATGACAAATTTAATGCAGATTATTTCTCAAGCTATAGCGGAGGATAGGTTTTATAGCGCAAAAGAAGATTTTTTTAAGAAGTATTATTCTAATAAAAATTAAGTTTATAAAAATAAAGGAGGGCAAAATGCCAATAGAAATAAACGAAGAAAATTTTAAAAGTGAGGTTTACGAGTCCGATAAATTGACGATAGTAGATTTTTGGGCGCCTTGGTGCGGACCTTGTAGAATGCTTTCGCCGATACTAGATGAAATAGATGCTTTTTATAAAGGCAAAATAAAAATTTGTAAGGTAAACACGGATCAATGCCAGAAACTTGCAGTGGAGTTTTCAGTTTCAACAATACCGACAGTTTTATTTTTTAAAAATGGAAAACAATGCGATAGGTTTGTAGGGTTGTCTACCCAAGACGATATCAAAGCTAGAATAGATTCGTTTTTGTAAGGAGTTTTTATGAAAAGATTATTTTGTATTGTTTTAGTTTTATTTTTTTTCAGCGCGGCGCATGCTTTAGATATTTTTATGAATAATGTATCCCTGCAAGTTCCAGACGATTGGATTGCACGCCAAATTCCGCAAAACAGTCCGGGCGTAGTGGTAATTGCCGGCACGCCCACAGGGCGCTCGGATATTTTTTATACAGAACAAATAGTTTCAAATCCTGCGCCGATTCCTTTGGCGGGTCCTGACGGATTGATAGATTATCAGACGGCGGTTGTAATTTTTGGAGAGGGAATTTTATTAAATCCTGTATTAAATATTTTTAAAATGAGCGCTGACGGCAAAAGCGTAAACGATTTTAAAGTAGCTGAAACCATGAGCATGCGCGTTAAAACGGGCGGAAAAATTTTGGAGACAAAAGATAATTATTTTATAGCCCAATATCAAGACGGCATGACAGATAAAACAAGGCTTGAATATCTTTATATAAACAATAATGTTTTATATATTGTTTTATTTGAGTGTTCAAAAAATAAATTTTCAACTTATAGAAAAGTTTTTGAGGATATAAACAATTCAATAAAATTTCAGGAGAATAAATAATGCATGATGTGATAATAATTGGGGCGGGTCCTGCGGGCTTGAGCGCGGCTATTTATGCGGCAAGGGCAAAATTGAAAACCCTTGTAATTGAAAGACAAAACTGCGGCGGGTTGATGTTGTTGACGGATCTGATAGAAAATTATCCCGGTTTTCCCAAAGGCGTCAATGGATTTGATTTAACTATGGATCTTGAGGCGCAGGCAAAAAAATTTGGAGCTGAAATTTTAATTGGACAAATTATAAAAATAGAAACAGGCAAAATAAAAACTGTTTATTTAAAAGATAAAAAGTTTGAAACTAAAACTTTAATTTTTGCCGCAGGCACGCAAATTAAAGAGCTGGGCATAAAAGGCGAACAGGAGTTTATCGGCAAAGGCGTCTCTTATTGCGCTGTATGCGATGCGCCGTTTTTTAAAGGTAAAGATGTGGTTGTTATAGGCGGGGCGGATTCCGCTGTGCAGGAAGCTGTGTATCTAGCTAAGTTTGCAAAACAAGTTTTTGTTTTATACCGCAAACAAGCTCTACGCGCAAATAAAATATTGCAAGAAAAACTTTTTGCCGCAAAAAACATTAAGGTTGTTTATAATGCGCTCCCCAAAGAGATTTTTGGGGTTAATAATGTTGAAGGGATAAAATTTTTAGATACGGAAAGCCAACAAGATTGTATGTTGTTTTGCGGCGGCGTTTTTGTTTTTATCGGCCAGTCGCCAAATTCTAGCATTTGCCAGTTTTTAAATTTGGACGATAATGGGTATATCATTACAGACGAAAATATGAAAGCGGGCGAGGGAATATTTGCATGCGGAGATATTAGGAAAAAAGAACTGCGGCAAATTGTGACGGCGGTGGCGGACGGCGCGCAGGCGGCCGTTTCTGCACACCAGTTTATAGAGATGAGTTCTCTTTTGTAAAAAAGAGTTGGAAATTATTTCTCTTTTGGTAAAAGAGAAACAGAAAAGTAATAGGAGCTTTTAATAGCTTTCTCTCTTTGAAAAAAGAGAAACAGAAAAACTAACTTTACTCTTTTATAAAAAAGAGTAATGAAATTATTTCTTTTACCAAAAGAAACAAAACTCTTAACGACACTTTGCTCTTTATCTCTTTTCCAAAGTAATACATAAAATGATTTTCTTTCAACTCGTTTCTTTATATTTTTTTTGCGCTACCTTTTTGCTCGGCGTCTGGGCGTATTCGTCAAAAAATTTCCGCAGCTTTGCTAACTCGGGGCGCACAACGGCTTAACGACAGATCGGTGTGCGCCCCTCAAACACGCAAAGCAAATAGACAGGAAATTTTTTTCCTCATAGGCACGCCCTAAGGCCGCCTCCGCAAAAAGAGCGCAGGCGAGAGTACAACACGGCACAACAACAAAGACACAACAACAAAGACACAACAACAAAGACACAACAACAAAGACACGGCAAAAGTTAAAGGCAGGAAATAACTATTAAAAAAATCTCATTAAATAGCATTAAATGTTGAATAGTATTTATTAGGTGAAAAGTAGACTTAAAAATTTAAATTTGAGGGTGGTAAAATGAAAAAGAATCTTTTTTTTGTTGCGTTTGCGATTTCCGTTTTGATGATCGCGCCAAGTATATTAAAGGCCAATGAAGTTGAAGTCCCTGTCGCACAAAATGATTTCTCATCTGGAAATATAATATCGCAAGCCTCAAACGGCAGCCAAGTTGAAACAGCCGTCCCCGAAGGAGAAACGGCGGCAGGAAATGTCCAAAAACAAAGCGCAATAGAAGGTAAATTGGGGGGGGGGGGGGGGGGGGGGGGGGGGGGGGGGGGGGGGGGGGGGGGGGGGGGGGGGGGGGGGGGGGGGGGGGG
>JAITCX010000141.1 GCA_031282945.1 Elusimicrobiota bacterium | reverse complement strand
AACAGTTTGACGAAAGTCCTAATCATTTAAAACAAATGGTTAGAACAAAATTTACAAATACATTAAAATTGAATGAATATATTTATGCTTTTATAACCCTTACGCCTCTTGTAAATGAAAATAATGCACAACTTAGTTATGAAGTCCGCATCTTGGGCGCGGCCGGCGATACAAGCAAAACTATTAAAGAAATTTTTTTGAAGGGTAATCTCCTAAAAGGGCGCATGTACCGCATACGGGATAACAGTATGGGCGCAATGACAGCTAATGAAACAGAAGATGTTGGAGTTGCTAAAATGTTTATAGATATATTTGATCATAAGACAAAAATAAAAAGCGTAGAAATGTTGGTAAATGTAATAAATTAACAAAATAGGCGCTTAAAGTAGAGGATTTAATATGAAATTTATAGAGTTTGTAAAAATAGGTTTTGCCGCATTAGCTTTAGTGTTTTGTCTCGCTTTGCAATCAAAAGCCGATGATGAGGTTTTGGTTTCACAAAACGGTTCCGCTTACTTTGAAACAGATAAATACCAAATCTCAATTATTTTAATTCCAGGAGATGACGTGGATTCTGTTATAGAACACTTTGACGAAAGTCCTAATCATTTAAAACAAATGGTTAGAACAAAATTTACAAACACCGTAAAATTGAATAATTATATTTGTTTCTTTATCATGGTTAGCCCCCTTGTAAATGAAAAGGATGCCCAATTTAGTTATGAATTCCATATATTAGGCGCGGCCGGCGATACAAGCAAAACTATTAAAGAAAATTTTTTGCAGGGCAATCTTATAAAAGGCCGTATATACCGTATACGTGATAAAAGTATAGGCGCAATGACAGCTAATGAAACAGAAGATGTTGGAGTTGCTAAAATTTTTATAGATATATTTGATCATAAGAAAAAAATAAAAAGCGTTGAAATGCTCGTAAATGTTGTAAATTGACAAAAGAGCGGGAGCAATAGAAAACAACATGAAATTTAGAGAGTTTGTAAAAATAAGTTTTGCGGCGGCGGCTTTAATATTTTGTCTTGCGCTCCAATCAAAAGCTGATGATTCAGTTTTGGTTTCACAAAACGGCTCGGCTTATTTTGAAACGGATAAATATCAAATTTCAATTGTTTTGGTTGACGACCACGATATAAATTTTGTCTTTAATCAATTTGATATAAGCCCAAACCAATTAAAACAAATCGTGAGAACAAAATTTACAAATACATTAAAATTAAATGAACTTCTCTATATTTTTATAACGCTTACCCCTCTTAAAAGCCAGCCTGATGCGCGCCTTAGTTATGCAATGCGCCTGCAAGGCAATGCTCAGGATATGACAAAACCAGTTAAAAGAGTTTTCTTGCGCGGTAATCTTATAAAAGGGCGGATGTACCGCATAAATAAAAAAACTATACCCGCCATAGGCGCTGATGAGATTTCAGATATTGGAATCGCTAAAATTTTTATTGATATATTTGACGGTAAGAAAAAAATAAAAAGCGTGGAAATGCGCGTAAATGTTGTAGAGTAAGAGAGGGGCTTGGAGGGAGGGCGGCGAAAGCCGCCCTCCCTCCCGTTTAAAAAACCCGCTATAAAGAGCGCGAAATTTTATTTTGTTTTGAGAAATTAGTTTTGCATTGCAGGAAAAGTAAATGTTGATGAGCGGGTTTTTTAAACGGTTTGCGCCATGCCGTTTGGCGCAAACAAGCCCCAGATAAATAGCGCTCGGGGATTTGAGCGTCTAGCTACAAGCTAAAAAAGTTGAGGAGATAGGTGAAAATTTAATAATTTTGCAAAAAATAATTTTTGCCGCATTGTTTGCGTCTTTAAAGAGCTAAAGCTAAACAATGTTTTATTTCTTTGCCAAAGAAAAAGGAGAAAATGTGAATAAAAAAGATGAGGATAAAAAAAGATTTTATGTTATAGACGGCAATGCCTATATTCACAGAGCTTTTCATGCCCTGCCCCCCTTAATGACAAGTTCTCATCAGCAAGTCAATGCGGTTTTTGGATTTATAAAACTCCTTTTAAAAATTAAAAAAAAGTTTAACCCTGATTATTTGGCAGTTTGTTTTGATTATCCTGCAAAAAATTTTAGGCATGAAATCAGTCCTGATTATAAAGCTACCCGCAAAGAATTGGATGAGAGTTTAATTTCCCAAATGCCGATCGCCAGACACGCTGTCGGCGCTTTAAATATAAAAGAAGTTGAAATGCAGGGATTTGAAGCGGACGATTTAATAGCTTCTATAGCAAAAAATAATGAAAGTAGAAATATTCAAACCATAATAGTTACAGGCGATAAAGATATTTTGCAAATTGTAAAAGACGGAGAAGTTGTAGTCTATAATGAATCAAAAGATATCTTTTTTGATGAGAAGGAAGTTGAACAAAAATATGGCGTTAAACCCGATAAATTATTGGATGTTTTTTCTCTCATGGGAGACGTTTCCGATAATGTCAAAGGCATAAAAGGGATAGGTCCTAAAACAGCCGTAAAACTTATAAATGAATTTGGAAGCCTTGAAGGAGTTTTAAAAAATGCCGCTCAAATTAAGGGAAATGTAGGGGAGATTTTGGAGGCTAATAAAGAAGATGCACTGATGAGCAGAAAATTGATAAGCCTTAAAGATGATGTCTTTGATAAAGGTAAATACGATCCTGAAGTTTTTAAAGTAAAAGAAATTGATGTGCAAAAAGCGTTGGACTTTTTCAAGAAATATGAATTTAAAAGTTTAATAAAAGAATTGTTAAAAGATTCTGACGCCGAACTTCCTTTAGAAAAAACAGATGTTCCTGCGGCGCATGATTTATCTTTTAGCGCGCATATAATAGACGGGATGGCGCAATTGCTTGAGCTTGTAAAAAAAATTGAAGAGGAAGGAGTTTTTACAATTTGCACATTTGCAGATAATTTGCAAATTGCAGGAGTGTCAATCTGCATTAAAGAAAACGCTTATTATATTGCGCTCTCGCACAATGATTTATCCAATCAACAAATTTTACAAGACGATTTTTTAAATGTTTTTGGCGATATTTTAAAAGATAAAAATATAAAAAAGGTTGGATATGATTTAAAAAAAGAAAGAAATATCTATTTGGCAAAAAATATAAAAATGGAAGGAATATTTTTTGATGTAATGCTTGCCCAATATTGTTTAAACCCAGCGTCCTCTTGCGCTTTGGATGTTTTGGCAAGAAAATATTTAGGACTTGATTTGGAAGATCCGCGTTTTAAATTAAAGAGATCTCAAGATAGAAGTTTTTGCCAAACTTTAATTGTAGACGCCGCCAAATTTGCAAACGATTCTAGTTTTATAATTAGCAAACTTTGGGAAATTTTGGATGCGGATATGGCGCGCCAAAAAGCGCAGGATTTGTTTTTTAAAATTGAAATGCCGATTTTAGAAGTTTTATCGGATATAGAAAATGCAGGAATTGCAATAGACGAATCTTTTTTGAGAACATTTGATAGAGAACTTGTAGAGAATATTGCAATTGCGCAAGAAAAAATTTTTGAAATCGCAGGCGTTTCTTTTAATATAAATTCTCCAAAACAGTTGGGTCAAATAATGTTTGAAAAATTAAATTTTCCAACGCTTAAAAAAACAAAAACAGGTTATGCCACAGACGAGGAAGTTTTAACTCAACTAAAGGACTACCCATTTTGCGAGGAAGTTCTTAAATACAGAGAATTTCAAAAGTTAAAAAATACTTATGTAGATCCAATACTTATTGCCTCAAAAGATACCGGCCGCATAAAAACAAATTTCAACCAAACAGGCACAGCCACAGGCCGTTTGTCCTCAAGCGATCCCAATTTACAAAATATTCCAACCCGCTCGGATTATGGAAAAAAGTTGCGCAAAGCTTTTATTGCTCCTAGCGGAAACATTTTAATTTCAGCGGATTATTCACAAATAGATTTACGCGTTTTAGCTGATATTTCAGGCGATAAAAAAATGGTAGAAGCTTTTAAGGAAGGTCAAGATATTCATGCCGCAACCGCTAGAGAAGTTTTTAATATTGCGCCTGATCTCCCGCTTGATCCAAGGCTTAGAACGGCGGCAAAGGCAATAAATTTTGGAATAATTTACGGCATCTCGCCTTTTGGGTTGAGTAAACAATTAAATATTTCCGTAGGTCAGGCTAAAGAATATATTGACGGGTATTTGGAAAAATATAAGGGCGTAAAACGTTGGATGGACCAATCGCTTATAGAGGCAAAAAAAGTCGGTTTTGTAGAAACTCTAGCTGGCCGCAAACGCTATATTCCCGAACTTTTGTCTGCAAATAAAGCCGTTGCGGCAGGCGCTTGGCGCATTGCGTTAAATACTCCAATTCAGGGAACTTCCGCCGACATAATAAAAATTGCAATGATAAATATTTCGCAAATTTTTCATAAGAAAAAATATAAAACGAAAATGATTTTGCAAGTGCATGATGATTTGCTTTTTGAAACTCCCCAAGATGAAATAAATGAAATTATAAGCATAGTAAAAGAGAAAATGGAGAACGCCGTTTGTTTAAAAGTTCCGCTTATTGTGGATATGAAAAGCGGAAAAAATTGGGGCGAGATGGCAAAATTATGATTTTAGGATTGACGGGAAGTATGGGAAGCGGAAAAACAAGCGCTGCAAAATATTTTAAAAAACTTCAAGTTCATATCGTGGATGCAGATGAAATATCCAGACAAATCACTTCAAATAATAAGGCTATCGATAAATTAGTTGAGATTTTCGGCAAACAAATTATCTATAAAAATGGGCGGCTAAATCGAAAAAAACTTGCCCGCATAATTTTTTCAAATGCAGAACTTCGTTTACAATGCGAGCGGGTTTTGCATCCTTTAATAAAACTTGAAATAAAAAAACAAATTTCACAATTTTCTAAAAATGATTTTGTAGTTTTAGATGCGCCTTTGCTTTTTGAGGCAGGCTTAGACAAACTTTGCGATAAAACTCTTGTGGTGTGGACAAAAGAAAGTTTGATTGCGCCGCGGCTTAAAGCAAGGCATTTTAGCGCCGCTGAAATTAAAGAACGCCGTAATGCGCAAATGCCCGATGATAAAAAAATGCAAAAAGCCGATTTTGTAATAGATAATAGTTATTCCATTAAGACATTAGAAAAAAATATTGAAGCTTTGTTTTGGCAAATTAACAAAAGCAAAAAATAGAAAGGTTGATCTTGCGGCGCATTTGCAAATATTTTGCAAAATGAATGCGCAAGTTGAAATATTGTTTGAGCTTTAAATAAAAAGGAGCGCTATTATGAATGATACAGAGAAAAATTTTTCAAATAAACTTGCCGAAGTTTCCAATTTAGTTAATAAAGCCCTTAAAGTTTTTTTGCCAAAAGACAATTCTTTAATTAGCCAAACCATGCGTTATGCCGTTTTAAACGGCGGCAAAAGACTGCGTCCCGCCCTTGTTATTTGGACGGCTCAGATGCTCGGCCAAACAATTAAAAATATTTTGCCCGCCGCTTGTGCTTTAGAATACCTGCACACTTATTCTTTAGTGCATGACGATCTGCCTGCAATGGATAATGACGATCTCAGGCGTTCAAAACCGACTGTGCATAAAAAGTTTAATTATGCCGCCGCAATTTTGTGCGGGGATGCGCTGTTGACGGAAAGTTTTAATTTAATAGTTAGAGCTAAAGCTTCAGATCAAAGCGTTAGAGAGGCGGTTTATATTTTGTCGCAATACGGCGGGTTTAAACAAATGATAGGCGGTCAAGTTGAGGATACGTTTGAGACGGGAAATTGGAATAAAAAAAGCAGGAGTTTCCTTTTAAAAAAGTTAAAAGAAATTCAGTTAAAAAAGACCGCCGCTTTAATTTGCGCCAGTTTAAAAATAGGCGCGGTTTTATCAAATGCAGATAAAAAAACTTTAAAAGTTTTAGAAATTTATGGGAAAAATTGGGATGCGCATTTCAAATTATAGACGATATTTTGGATGTATACGGGGACAAGAAATTGTTGGGTAAAAGAGGAAGCGATGCAGACAATAATAAACTTACGGCTCTTAGTTTATTTTCAAAAGAGGAGGCATTTGCTTGCGGTGTCCGCCATATAAAATTAGCCAAAAACGCTTTAAAAGATTTTGGCGTTAAAGCGGAAATATTTAGAGAGTTGGCCGATTTTGTTTTAGAGAGAGGTTTTTAAATGGACTTAAACAGCATAGATAATCCTTCGGATTTAAAAAAGTTATCAAAAGAGGAACTGCCTCTTTTAGCGGCGCAGATCAGAGAACAAATTATAGGCGATATTTCAAAAACTGGCGGCCATTTGGCTTCAAGTTTAGGGGTGGTGGATTTGGCGGTAGCGCTGCACTATGTATACAATGCGCCAATGGATAAAATAATTTGGGATGTCGGCCATCAAGCTTATGCGCATAAAATTTTAACGGGCAGAAAACAGCAGTTTCACACTGTGCGGACATTTGGCGGTATAAGCGGATTTCCTAAAATTTCTGAAAGCGACTATGATACTTTTGGCACAGGCCATGCGTCTTCCTCA
>JAITCX010000249.1 GCA_031282945.1 Elusimicrobiota bacterium | reverse complement strand
GTCGCCAAAAGAATTTTATTGTCAAAATTCACCAGAGAATATTTGTCGTCAAAAAAGTAAAAATCCAATATATCGCCAATTAAATTTTTATATGCAACTATCACCAAAGTCGCCGCCGTCCCCTCAGCTAAAGTTGTAACCGAAAGCGTTGAATGCTCCACCTGAAAATTTCCGCCAACTTCAATCCAATCGCTAAAACCTCCTGCAAAATCTATATCTACATTTAAAACTCCAGCCAGATAAAAATCATTTTCAACCTCTAATTTACCCTCAGCGTCTCCGTTTGATAATGATAAGACCGCCCCGTTTTCTACATTTAAATTTAGCGCCGTTGAAATATTGCTTGTAAAATTTACCGCTCCGCCTAAAACATCAAAATTGCGCATAATGCTGTCTTTAAAATTTATACGCCCATTGTTGACTTGGACATCATTTAAAAAACTCTTATCATTGAAATTTATAATTCCATTGTTTAAGACAAGTTCTTGCGTAATGCTTGCCGAGCTAAAATTTATTATGGCATTGTTGTTTACATAGACAGAACTGTCTATCAAAACTTCCCCATTGAAATTTATTATTCCGCCCCCAACAATTAAACCGGCCTGCAATAAACTTTGCACGCCGTTAAAATTAGTTGTAGCGGCGTCCGCTTTTTCTATGCTTCCCAATCCAGAAATTTTTACGCCGTTTGTAAAAGTATTATTTCCTATGAGTTTTATAATGCTCTTTGAGTCGGCAAGATGAATATCGTTTGAAATGTCGGCCGCATAATTGGTCGAAAAATTTACTTGCGCATTTTGGAAAACTATTTGACTGGCTCTTACAAAAACCGCCCCGCCGGGCTGCCCAGCATTATTGCTTGTAAAAGTTATAGCTCCTGTAAATGTGATGGAACTATTTTGAGCATTTATTACCGCTCCGCTTTTCTCTTGACTTGTTTTAAAATTTTTAAATGTAAGTCCCAAAAAAGTTATGGAGGAGTCTGTCAAAACAAAACCTAAATCTATAAATTCATCAGCATCTATATTTTTAATGTTTCCGCTTGCCTCCACACTCAAGCCCCCAACATTAAACGGCGCGCTGCCAAACGCTAAAACCGCAGGGGCGTACTCGCCCGCCGCGTTGATATCTCCCCCTAAAACTAATACATTTTGTTTTATCGTATTAAACGAAGTTATAAAAACATTCCATGCTCCGTTTTCGCTTAACATTGCAGATCTTCCTTCATTTAATAATGTAACCCTATAATTTGCAGAAAAATTTAAATTGGATAAATCCATGGAGTTTGCAGCGCTAATAATTTCTAAACCCGTAGTCGCGCTTGTCAAACCAATTTTATTTATCGTCAGTGTAGAAACGCCTGCATTAATAAAACTTGCGCCCACTGAAATCCAATCCGTCTGGGCATTTTCAAAGTCTACATCTATTGCCAAAACGCCCGTCAGCGAAAGATCTCCCGCCACATAAAAAGAACTCTGCGCAATATCGTTTTGCAATGACAGCTTTGCGTTTTCGCCCAAAATTACAGAGCTGGCCGTTGAAATATTACTTCTAAAGTTTACTGTTGCCGCCAATACATTGAGAACATTCATAACGCTTGTACTAAAATTTATAATTCCATTGTTTACGCTGACATCATTTAAAAAACTCTCCGAGCTAAAATTTATCGTCCCCTTGTTTAATGTTAAGTTCTGCGTAATACTTGCGGAACTAAAATTTATTACCGCATTGTTTACATAAACTCCGCTGTCTATAAAAACTTCCTCATTAAAGTTTATTGCGCCGCCTGAAATATTTAATCCCGCCTGCAGCGCGCTTATGCCGCCGTTAAAATTTATCGTCCCATTATCCATTTTTAAAATTGCGCCTAAACCCGAAATCCTCAAACCCCTCACAAAAGTATTGTTTTCTACAAGTTTTATAATGGATTTTTCATCTGCTAGATAAATATCATTTGAAATGGCATTTATATAATTGCTGGAAAAATCAACTTGCGTATTTTGAAAAGTTATTTGGCTGGCATAAGCGGAAATTGCCCCGCCGTTTCCTGCAGCGCCTGCATTATTGCTTGTAAAATAAACCGCTCCTATAAATGTAACTGTTGACTCATAGGCATTTATTACTGAAGCGTTTTTAGCGCTATCGGCAGAAATTGTAAAATTTTTAAATGTGATAGTTGAAAAAGTAATGGATGAATTTGTCAACGCAAAACCTAAATCGCTAATTTTGTCGGCGTCAACAATTTTATTATTGCCGTTTACCTTAATGCCCGCCGTTGTATTAAACGGCGCGCTGCCAAGCGCCAAAACCGCCGGCAAATATTCCCGAGACGCTTTTATATCCTCCCTCAAAACCAATGTATTTTGCGCCAGCGTATTAAACGAAGTTACAAAAATATTCCACGCCCCGTTTTCGCTCAACATTGCCGATATGACGCCATCCTCAGCATTAGCCAATAATGTGAGGCGGTGATGTAGAGGAAGAACTAAATTTGACACGCTGTCCAAAATTTGACCTGCTGTAATAATTTCTAAACCGACGGTCGTACTGGAAGCGCCAATTCTATTGATTGCTAATGTGGAATTGCCTACAGTAAAAATTGCGCCGACTGAAATCCAATCCGTTTTGGCATTTATAAAATCTACATCTATTGCTAAAACGCCCGTCAAAGAAAAATCCCCTGTAACATATAAACTGCTTGCCGC
>JAITCX010000041.1 GCA_031282945.1 Elusimicrobiota bacterium | reverse complement strand
CGCCCAAATAAACTTGCCATTTTTGACATCCTAATTTTAATTTAAATTTGCAAAAATTACTTAAATAAAAATTGCCGCTCAATTTCTTGCGCTAACTTTATTTATATTGCATTTATATTTTGCCAAATATCAAGCTTTTAGTAAATTTCATGCATTGCTATTTAAATTATTTTTCCCATTTTTTATTAATAAACACAAAATCCGTTTCATAATAACCTATTTTAGTTAATGCGATAATCCAATCAATCAATGCCCAAAATCCAAAGCAGCCGAAAGTAAACATTTTTAAAAGTCCAAACGCAACTTGGCCTCTCATAAATCTATCCGCCCCGACGCAGCCAAATAAAAATGTTCCCAACCACAAAAAAACATGTTTGTTAATCCGCCTTTCCATTGCCGTCCTCCTCTAAATAAAAATTTTCAAAACGCCTTACTTGCAAATGCAAAAACGCCAAAGCTTATCTTGATCTTTTCTATCTGCATATCCAATACCGATACGTTTTGACGCCTCATATTTCGGTTTATTCCCATCATCCTCAATCCACAAATCTTTTGAATCAATAAGGTTTTGCGCATTTAATGTTTTATTTATGCTTAAAGCTTTTGTTAATTTGCCCGGTCCCCCATAGCCTTCAACTCCTCTGATTAATACCGCCTCGGGAAAATCTTTTTTCCCAGCGACAACATTAAACATCCAATGTATGCCGTAACATAAATATATGTATGCATGGCCGCCCGCAAGGTACATAGCTTGAGTGGATTGCGTTTTACCTCTACTGGCATGGCAGGCAGTGTCTTGCTGGCCGCAATAAGCTTCGCTTTCAGTGATGCGCAAACGTAAAACGCCGCCTTCTAATTTTCGGCAGAGAATTTTTCCAATCAAATTTTGCGCTAAACTGACGGCATCAATGCGGTAATCTTTGGAAATAAGTTTGCGAAAACTTTTCATAAATCAGAATCCTATATCATAAAATTTTGAGGGAGCAATGTTTTGAAAGTTGGACTTTTTATTTGCAAATTTTGCATCGTTATTCCCTTTAAATAAACTAAAAATAATTTTGCTTAGGATGGTATTTTAACATTTTTCAAAATGAGATTTTGGGATATTCTTCTCTAAGAAAAAGAAAATTTTCCTAGATCTTACGCGCTCTATAAAAATCAATTCTCAATTCCACAGCATCTCTCATCCCTTCCTTTTCAGACGACAAAATGACTTTTCGTCTCAAAACTTTATTTCTAGTGAGAATTTTTAAAACGCTGTTGGCGCGGCTCATCGTCAACTTATTTGTATTAATTGATACCTCATTTCGCGCATCATCCACTTTCACCAAAATCACTACTTGCTTATAATGCGGAGCGCGTTGCTTTAAAATTTTTATAAAGTTATCTAACTCTAACTCGCTTTCTTTTGTTAAGTTACGGGAATTTTTTACAAACTTTAATTTTGGAACTCTAAAGCTAGCCGTCTTGGCATTATTGCGATGTTTCTTAAAAAGATCCTTTGGAAATTCATACTTCATATTTATGCCTGCATTATAATTTTTCAAATTCTCATTTAATGCAATATTAAATTGCGTTCCAAGCGTTATCGCTTTTGTTAAATGGAAGTTTATTCCAAACTGGCCGCCGTAAAAAATTAAATTTTCATAGTCGCTTTCAATTTTAAAACTCTCTTCGTTTCCTATAAACTTAAGCTCAAATTTTTGTTTATCTTCTAAATCTTGGCCTGCAAAAACATTAATAAAAAAATCCATTTGACTGCTTTCCTGTTTAAACTCAAATCCAAATTTAGCCGTATGTTTTTGCAGCGTTTGAGCGGGAAAACTTAAACCTACAATGCCGCCGTCCGTCTCTTTTATTTGCTTAATATCTACTTGATTAAATTCATACAAAACAAATGTTCCCGCATTTTGGCGCAAATTTTTAGCTCTATTTATTAAAAAATCATACCCCAATTTTAGCGCCCCATTAAATTGCATTAAAGAAATCTCGCCTTGAGGATTATAAGTTTTATCCAATTTAATTTCGCGCTCACTTTCGCCTTCTCCTTGAGCCGCTGAAGCTAAAAGCATTGCATTAAAACGATTTAAAAAAATGCCGCTGTAAATGCCGACATTTTTTTCAGTCAAAACGGCTCTATTGTTTGATTGATTAAAATTCTTTTTTGATATGCCCGCAAAAATGCCGGCGCGCAATAGAGAATTTGAAAATAAATCCCCGCCAATATTTATGTCGAACATTTGAGCGGAAATTGCCCCCAGCGTTTGATTTAATTTGCTAAATTCCAAACCGCCGTAATTTGCATTTAACCAAATTTCATAAAGCGGAGCCTGCGAAATTTGGCTAAGTAAAGTTCCATTGTCTTGATGTAACAAGCTCGTAAAAACATTTGTCAAAAATACTCCGCTTAAACTATCATAGGCAAAACGTTTCTTTTCATCACTCATTTTTGATATGGGATATTTTAAATATCCGTCTACATTTACAATATGTTCAATTGCTTTTTGATTTTCAGTTTTTGCAGCCTCTTGATCAGGCGGGACAATATTTATTATATAGAGAGTTTTTTGAGCGGAGTCAAAATACAAATCATAAAGCGATGAATCATAATTAAAAATATTTTCAGGATTATTTTTAAGTTTTCCCTGTTGATTAAATCTAAAAAAATCGTTTGAAAC
>JAITCX010000037.1 GCA_031282945.1 Elusimicrobiota bacterium | reverse complement strand
CCCCCGCGCCGACTCTACTCTTGACGTGACAGACAGCAGTCTGTTCTGTCACGCCCGCGTGGGTGAGGGTAAAGGAAACTTCCAGTTTCCTTTACCCTCTTGGCGAAAAAAATTTCTCGCATAGACAGGCGCTTTGCCGCTTACGCTAGGCTAAAAAATAAAAAGAGCGCGGGCGAGAGCACGACACGGCAAAGACAAATAACACAAAAAAATCTCGCATAGCAGCGCTTACGCTTCGCTACGCCGCAAAACCAAAAGAGCGCGGGAAAGGCTACGACACGACAAAGACAACAGCGCCGACAAACAACACAAAAAAAATTTCCCGTAAAGACCAAGCCCTTTGCCGCTTACGCTAGGCTAAAAAATAAAAAGAGCGCAGGCGAGAGCACGACACGGCAAAGACAAATAACACAAAAAATTTTCGTATAACACCGCTACCACTCCGCTACACTGCAAAACCAAAAGAGCGCGGAGAAAGGTACGACACGATAAAGATAACAGCGCCGACAAACAACACAAAAAAAATTTCCCGTAAAGACCAGACGCTTTGCCGCTTACGCTAGGCTAAAAAACAGGGTTTCTCACCTTCCCTTAATAACTTTCTTTGCTCTTACTGGGTGTTTCTGCCTACCATTCATGGCTTTTGGAGGACCGCGCTTAGCGCTGGCTGTGCGGGAAACTTTTTTTGGCGGAATTTTATAGTAAATGCCAGCGCCAAAATTATAATTTGTTAACTTATCATTCAATTGCAAACCGCTATAAACTTTAACAGAAAAACTTCTACTTATTTTATACCCCGCTCCAACTTGCCCGCCATAAAATGTTTTTTGAGGATCGTCGCTTTCTATCTCAAACCCTTTTTTGTTTCCTTGCGCAAAATTAGCTTGAAACTTTTTGTCTCCGCTTAAGTCAAGCCCAACAAAAGCATTTATGAAAAATGTATATTGGGAAATGTCTACATTAAATTCCCACCCAAGTTTTGTGAGAGTTTTTGGAATGCTTTGAGAGGCAAAATGTAGATTCGCCGCTTTTTTGTCTGGGTCAGACGTTTCAGTTATATCGTCAATGTTCAACTGTGTTGTTTGAAAATTTGCAAATGGCGAGATTTTAATATTTGGCGAAATCCGAAAAACATAATCTATGTTTAAAGCAAGCTCAAAAGCTCTATATTCCAGATTGGCTTCTGGGCTAAATTTTTCTGCGCCATCATCAACCCCCACATCAATAACCCTTTTAGATTTTCCGCTCCCAAACCCTAGCCCAAACATTGCCCCAATATTTAATCCATAAAATTTCACTGCACTATAAATACTGGGCGCAAACTCAAAAATCTTAGCGGTATTATTCCCCTGCTCAAAACTTTTGCTCTCCACGCTCATTTGCGCTCCAAGCCTAATAAAATCTGCCGCGAATAAATCCCGTCCAAGATTCGCATTGAACGAGGCGCTGTTAAAATCACCCAATAACTGCTTTTCATTTTTAAATGTTAATTCATCATAATAAACATTTAACCACGTCTCATAATTGCTCGTTTGTTTTATTTGGTTGGACAAAATTTTACTGTCTGTTCTGGCCGCTGCCTTAAAAACATTTGCAATAAAAGATCCTGTTAAACTGTCCAGCGCCTTGCGCTGATCGGTGGCATCCATTTGGCTTATGGGAATTTTCAGCGCAGGAATTGTATTTATTATCGCTTGAACTTCTATTTCGTTTTCAGTCTCAGCAACATTTATATCGTTAATAGGAATATTGCGCACATAAATTATTCCGCTTGCCGCATCAAAACGCAGCTGAAAAAGATTGGCATCATAATTAAAAATATTTAATAAATCGCTTGCTTGCCCTGCGTCGTTTAAAATAAAAATTGTATCGCTGCTGGTTTTAATTATCGGCACTTCGCTGACATTTAATGTGTAAATATTTGAATTTATTATTTGTAAATTTCTGCCAGTATAAATTGTAATTGACGAGCCAAAAATTTCATCCCCAATTCCACTTGCAAAATCTATTTCAAAAATTACATCGGAACGTAATATCAAAGTTTCAACAAAAAGTTTGTTTCCCGCTTGATTGTTTTCTAAAGATAATGTCGTTGCAGACTGCGTCTCTAAAAACGTGATGCTGCTTAATGCGCTTTTGAAAGTCAACGCTCCGCCTGAAAAATTAAATGTGTTTTCAATGACCGAATTTGAACCTTCAAAACTAACTTCGCCTTGACCTGTTTTCTCCAACGTTCCCGTTCCAGCCGTCCTGATGCCGTTTGTTAAAACAACATTTTCTACAAAACTTATGCTGGAGGCATCCGCTAAATAAATATCATTTAATTTCCCGCCGTCATCTGTTAGATTATTAAAACTATTGGGGTTTGCATTGCCGCCTGTCTGATTATTATAAAATCCAACCCGCCCGCTGATTACTATCATTGAATTGTTTTGCGCTTTTGCAGCGCCGCCATTTTCTAAAGTAGAATTCATAAAATTTGACAGCGAAACATTTCTAATCATAAGAATTTGCGTCTTGTTGCTTCCAACAACAAAACCCAAGCCCTCTATACTATTGGAATTCAATGTTTTGCCGTTTCCATTAATCGAAATTTCATCCGCTGTAGTATTAGCAAATTGTTCACTGCCCGTTGCCGTCACATTTTTATTTAAATCAATGATACCGCTTTCCTCAAATTCCGTCACAAAAATATGCCAAGCTAACCCAATATAAATGTCATTGTCTTTTTGCATAAAATCATAATCGCCGCTCACCGACAAACCGTTAAGATTTGCTGTGTTGCTAAATGTAATAATTTTTGCAAGCCCCTTTTGATCTGCTTGGATTGTATTAATTTGCAATTGTGAATTGGCCAATGTTAAATTTCCTTCAACAGAAATCCAATCTGCCTCGCCTGTTTCAAGATTTACATCCATTGTCAAAATGCCGTTTGAAGTGAAATTTCCAGTCACATAAAGACTGCTTACAACAACGTCAGTATTTGCAAGGGCAATCGTTGCACCATTTCGCACATTTAATGCCGCTATTGTGCTGACGGAATTTTGAAATTCCACAGCCCCGCCCTCAACGCTAAAATTATTATCAATTATTGTGGGATTGTCTTTGTCCCCCTGAACAATTAAAGATCCTGAGCCTGTTTTTCTAACTGCACCGCCTCCGCTTGTCTGTATGCCGCTGGCTAAAGTAGTATTGTCCGAAAAAATAAGAGCGGTAGCGAAACCGTCAAGATAAACATCGTTTGGCGTTTGGTTTTGCGAAACATTGCCTGTGAAAGTTATGAGGGAATTTGTGAAGGTAATGTTTGAAATGTCTGTTAAATAAATTGCTCCGCCTGCGCCGCTATTACTATTATTAGTAAAATTAATATTGCCGGTAAAATTAATTTTAGAACCATTTGAAATAGTCATAACCGCGCCGCCATTGATATCAGATATAAAATTAGAAAAAGTTATATTTCTAAAAAGTATATTTTTAGAATTAAGAACGAACCCCAAATTGTTAATTTCATTTGAATCTAAAGTGTTATTTGAGCCGTCAATTGTTATATTGTTGCCGTTTGTCTGTCCAATAATGGAGGAATTTTCATCAGCTGTAATATTATTATCCAGCATAATTGTGCCACCGTTTTTATATGCCGCAACAAAGCTATCCCAATTACCCACCATGCCAACACGCCCCACAAGCAAATTCCATCCGGAATTTGTTTGGTTAACTTTAGTAAAGAAAATGTCTGTATCAATTTGTAATTTTAGACGATCGGCTTCAGTAATTTGTTGAGCTGCAGTGAGAATTAGCGCCTCTTTTTTACCACTGTCTATGTATTTATTGCAAGATTGGAATTATTGTTAATATTAAACTTTCCGCCGACATAAATCCAATCCGCTAAACCTTCATTAAAATCAATGTCTATTTTTAATGTTCCAGTTAAATTAAGATTTCCCGTAACGTAAAGTGTACTTGCTGCAATCTCATTTGATAAAGACAGCGTTGCATTTTGAACATTTAAAGTTGTAATCGTGCTGACGGCATTTTGAAATTCCACAGCCCCGCCCTCAACGCTAAAATTATTTTGAATTATTGTGGGATTGTTTTTATCGCCTTGAAAAATCAATGAGCCAGCCCCTGTTTTTTTGACAATACCCCCATCACCGCTTATTAGAATACCGTTGGAGATAGCATTAGCTCCTGAAAAAGTAACGGCACTTTGAGCGTTCATCAAATAAATATCCATTCTAATAGTGTTGTCTACAAAATTATCTTGGAATTTTAGTGTAGAATTAGTAAAGGTAAGTTTTGAGCCTTCTCCCAAAAAAATAGCGGCGCCTAAAAATGGAAAGCCTCCCTCCGATGAGTTATTATTTGTAAAGGTTGCAGTTGAGTTTTCAAAAGAAATATTGGAATTCTCATAAGCAAAAATAGCGGCGCCTAAAAAACCGGCGGTATTTTCCGCAAAAATTACATTGGAGTTTGTAAAAGAAATATTGGAATTTTTGTCTACAAGAAGCGCCCCGCCATTATTGGCCGCACTATTTTCTATAAAAGTTATTGTTGAATTTGCAAAAGAAACATTAGAACTTTCACGAGCAAAAATTGAACTACCTCCATAACTATCTTTGTTTGATGTCGTATTTCCTATAAAACTCGCACTAGAATTAGCAAAAGAAATATCGGAATTTTTATTTGCATAAAGAGCGCCGCCTGCATCGTTTGCACTATTATTTATAAAACTTAATGTTGTTTCTGTAAAAGAAAATCGGGAACTGATCGCATAAAGAGCGCCCCCCCGTTGACCAATTGCTGCATTATTTACAAAACTAATGCTTCCCGAAAAAACTGCATTAGAATTATTTGCAAAATTTATAACTGCTCCGCCTTTGTTATTAACAGAAAAATTATAAAAGCTTATATCTATAAAGTTTAACGACTTGCTTCCCATATCATAGAATCCTAAATTTGAAATTTTATTAGAGTTTAAAACTTTATTTGCCCCATTAATTGTTATATTATTGCCATTTGGCGCGCCAATGGCGGCGCCTGAAACTCCCGTGAGATCATTGGTAAGAGTAATTGTGGCGTCTTGCCCTGCAGAACGATATGCATCAACAAAATTATTCCAAGTATTGATAGCGCCTTGTGCCTTTGTAGCAATAAAAAACGATGAAACAAAAAGCAAAGAAGCCGCAAAAAGCGGGAGTGAATATTTGCGTAGAGATTTGTTTAAAATTTTAGTT
>JAITCX010000036.1 GCA_031282945.1 Elusimicrobiota bacterium | reverse complement strand
ATAGATAAAAAAGCCCATTGCAATAATGGGCAATTTTATAGATATAGATTTTTTGAAAGTTCTACTATTATACACAATTGTTGATAGGCTGACAAGATGGGGAGGAGGTTTTTTGATTTGATAAAAAATAGCGGAGCAAATTTCTTTGCCCCGCTATTGATAAACAAAAATAAAACAAAAAATTAAAAATGATTTATGAATTTTATTTTCTTTCTAAAAAGTTTAAATGCTTTAATACCGTTAAATTTAAATTATTTTTCTTAAAAAAGAAAATCAATTTTCATAAATTTTGCAAACTATTTTATAATTCTAATCCTAGACAGCGGCCAATACAAAAACAATGCCTTCCCTTTTATAAGTTCATTTTTTACGGGTCCAAAAAATCTGCTATCAAAAGAAAAGTCGCGGTTATCTCCCATCATCATAAAATATCCTTCAGGCACAACCACAGGTCCAAAATTATCTCTAATTCTCTGACCTAAAAACACAAAATTGCCGCTTTCCCATTCTTGCTGATAATCGCTCATACCATGTAAAACGCCCAAATATGTTGTATTTTTATCGCCGTACAAAACATAGGGTTCAGACTGGGCAATGCCGTTTACATACAATACTTTATCTTTAATTTCTATAGTATCTCCCGGCAAACCTACGCATCTCTTTATAAAATCTTTATTTATATTTTTTGCTTTTTCCTCTGGAGAAAGCGCTGAAACAGGCGCTCTAAAAACAATTATATCGCCGCGCTTAATTTGGCGCATTGGGAAAACTCTTTTTCCATCTGCAAACGGAATATGCAAACCATAAATAAATTTATTTACAAAAAGATGATCCCCTTCAAGCAAAGTATTGCGCATACTGCCAGATGGAATTTTAAAAGCTTGAATAAATAAAAACATTATTAAGCTTGCAATTAAAAGAGCCGTCCAAGCGGTATCTATGAGCGAATAGAGCTTAAACCAAATTTCTGGGGGCTGTCCGCCATAAATAATTTTTTTAAGAATTTTCATAATTATTGCAATAGCTAAAAAAGCCAAGCCTGCAATAAAAAGTTTAGTTTCCATTTCCATTTAGTTCTCCATATTTTAAAATCAAAAATTTAATCATCAATTTTTAATACAGCCACAAAAGCTTCTGGTGGAATTTCCACCCTTCCAAATTGGCGCATTTTACGTTTGCCTTCTTTTTGTTTTTCAAGCAATTTTCTTTTGCGCGTTATGTCGCCGCCATAACATTTTGCCAAGACATCTTTTCTTAAAGCCGAAATATTTTCTCTGGCAATAATTTTATTGTTCACTCTTGCCTGAATTGGAATTTCAAACATATGGCGCGGAATAATTCCCCTCAACTTTTCCGTTAAAAAATGCGCGCCGGCGCTAGCTTTATCTGCATGGACAATAGTTGAAAAAGCATCCACAGGCTCTGAATTTATAAGTATTTCAAGTTTAACCAAATCGCCTTTTTGCGGCGCGATATGTTCATAATCAAAAGAAGCGTAACCTCTTGAAACGGATTTCAATTCATCATAAAAACCAATAATAATTTCCGCCAAAGGCATTTCATATTTTAAGAGAACTATTTTTGTATTGATGTATTGCATTTGCGTCTGTCTGCCTCTTTTTTTCCTGCACAAATCCAAGAGAGCGCCGAGAAATTCAGCGGGACAAATTATTGTCGCCTCAACATAAGGTTCCCAAATCTCGTCTATTTCCGCATTGTTTGGAAACTTTGCAGGATTGTCTATAGATATCGTTTTGCCTTTTGTTTTAATTTGATAGACCACATTGGGAGCTGTAACTAAAAGACTTAAATTAAATTCTCTCTCAAGTCTTTCCTTTACTATTTCTAAATGCAGCGAGCCCAAAAAACCGCATCTAAATCCAAACCCCAAAGCTACAGAAGTCTCCGGAAAATATGCCAGAGAAGAATCGGAAAGCTGCAGTTTTTCTAGCGCTGTTTTTAAGCTGTCATAATCTGATGTGCTAAAAGGATAGAGGCCTGCAAAAACAAAAGGATGAATTTCCTTATAACCTGCATGAGGACGTTTTGTGGGGTTTTGGGATTGGGTTATTGTGTCGCCGATTTTTATATCATGAATATCTTTTATTCCTGCAATAACATATCCAACTTCACCAGAATTTAAAGTCTCGGATTCAATAGGTTTTATTTTCATATAACCCACTTCCAAAACTTCATATTCAACTCCGCTTGCCATTAATTTTATTTTCATCCCTTTTTTTATTGAGCCTTCAAATACGCGCACAATAACAATAACGCCTCTAAATGAATCGTAAAAGGAATCAAATATTAAAGCTGACAAAGGCTGGTCTAAATCTTGTTTTGCAGGGGGAACATCTTTTACAACAGCCTCAACAATTTCTGCAATGCCGATGCCGTCTTTTGCGCTTGCCAGAATTGGCTCGTCTGTAATGCCCAAAACTTGCCGCATTTGTTCATATGCGCTGTCAATATCTGCCGTCGGCAAATCAATTTTATTTATGACGGGGATAATTTTTAAATTTGCATTTTTTGCAAGCATTGTATTTGCAAGCGTTTGAGCTTCAACTCCTTGCGTCGCATCTATTACTAAAATAGCTCCCTCACAAGCCGCCAAAGCGCGCGAAACTTCATAAGTAAAATCTACATGGCCGGGCGTATCTATCAAATTTAAAATGTATTCTTTACCGTCTTTATCTTTATAGTTCATGCGGACAGCTTTAGCTTTTATGGTTATGCCGCGCTCGCGTTCTAGTTCCATACCGTCCAAAATTTGTTCACGCATTTCTCTTTTAGAAATCGTCCCCGTATACTCCAAAAGCCTATCGGCTAAAGTGCTTTTTCCATGATCTATATGCGCAATTATGCAAAAATTTCTTATATTCGCCATTTATTATTTATTACTCTCCTTAATTTCATCCATAGATAAAAGCTCTAAAATTTCATCTTGATATTGGCAAGCTAAAACTTTTTGAGCAAGTTCTTTTGCATCAGAAACTTTTGTTTCTCTAATAACTTTTTTTATTAATGGAATTTGTTCTTTAGCAACGCTAAATTCCTTTAAACCCAGCCCCAAAAGAATTTTTGTGTAAAGCGGATTGGACGCCATTTGACCGCACATTGCAACGGGAATTTTAGCTTGATTGGCTGAATCTATTGTTATTTTTATCAACTTTAAAATTGCAGGATGCAAAGGGTTATAGAGATCTGCAACCGATTCATTTCCTCTATCTGTAGCTATAGAATATTGTATGAGATCATTGGTGCCGATAGAAAAAAAGTCCACATGTTTTGCAAGCGCATCGCTTATCATCACAGCGGCAGGAATTTCTATCATCGCCCCCACTTTTATATTTTCATCAAAAGGAATTTTTTTTGCACGCAATTTTTCTTTCGCTTTATCTAAAATCTCACTTGCTTGTTGGAGTTGTTCAAGTCCTGAAATCATTGGATACAAAATATCAATTTTGCCAAAAGCGGACGCCTGCAATAAACCTAAAAGCTGCGCCTCAAACATATCGGGATATTTTAAGCAAAGCCTTATAGCGCGCAATCCCAAAAAAGGATTTTGCTCATAGCCGATTTTTTCTATCAAAACATTGGAGAGTTTATCTCCCCCCAAATCAACTGTTCTAATAACGACAGGCTTTCCCTGCATTTGCGTAACAACTTTATAATAAGCTTCAAAATGTTCTTTTGGAGTAGGCCAAGAGGAGCGGTGGAAATAAATAAATTCGCTTCTATATAAACCAATCCCTTGCGCTCCATTTTCCAAAACTGTTTTAACCTCATCAGGCGAATCTATATTTGCTAAGAGAAAAACCTTCTGCCCGTCCAATGTTTGAGATGGCAAATGCGCTAAACTTATAAGCTGGCGTTTTTGCTCAAGCCATGCTTGAAGCTGCGCTTCATATTTTTTAATGGTTTGAGCGTCCGGATTTATTATCACAAGCCCGTTAATTCCGTCCAAAATAATTGTATCGCCTGTCTTTACGTTTTTGCTGACATTTTGCAAACCGCTGACTGCAGGAATGCCCAGTCCGTTTGCAACAAGCGCTACATGCGAAGTTTTTCCGCCTATATCTATTGCAAAACCCTGCGCTGTTTTTTCTTTCATTAAAGCTGTGTCGGCGGCAGTGAGATTGTGCGAAACAACGATGGAATCTTTTGGCAAATTTGCAAGCGAATTTCTTTTCTTGCCCAACAAATTAAAAATTAATTCTTGGCATAGATCTCGTATATCATTGGAACGTTCTCTAAAATATCCATCCTTCATTTTTGAAAAAGCTTCCAAAATATTGCTCATTGTTTTATAGACGGCATATTCCGCTTTTGAGCCTTTTTCTATCATTTTTAAAACGCTGGTTTTCATCATTGGATCTTCCAGCATCATCATATGAGCGTCAGCGATTTTTGCATAAGACTGCCCCAGAGCTTTATTTATTTTTTCATAGGAGCGCCTCACCGATTCTTTTGTTTTTTCTATGGCGAGCTGAAACTTTTCAATTTCTTTTTCACGCTCAATCTCAAGAACTTGATCGGAATTATTTAAAACAAAGTCTGGATTTTCTAAAAGAAAAACTTTACCTATTGCAATGCCGTAAGA
>JAITCX010000238.1 GCA_031282945.1 Elusimicrobiota bacterium | reverse complement strand
AAAATGAAATTTTAAAAAGGAGCAGTAGATGTTAAGTTTATTAGATATTTCAAAATTGGCCTCAATCGTCAAAGCGGGTGGAATAACTTTTTATGTCCTTGCTATAATTTCTGTAATCTCCATTTCTATAATACTTTATAAATTTTGCGAGTTTGCTTTAAAATCTAGCATGAGCAGAGCTAGATTTGTTTCCAAAATTGCCGCCGCAATAAAAAAAGCAAATACAAAAGCGGCATTGGATATTTGCCAACGCACAAGCTCGCCTATGGGTCCCGTTGCCAAAAGCGGCATTATGGCGCACCTTGGAAAACATTCCGTCAGTGAGGCAATGGATAGAGAAATAATGATTGAAACTGTCAAACTTGAAAAATTTACAACCGTGCTTGGCACAATCGGCAGCGTTTCCGTTTATATTGGATTGTTTGGAACGGTACTGGGAATTATTCGCGCATTTCATGACATGTCTACAATGGGATCGGGCGGAATTTCTGTTGTGATAAGCGGAGTATCGGAAGCTTTGATTGCAACGGCGGCAGGACTTTTTGTGGCTGTGCCGGCAGTTATAGCTTATAATTTTATTATGAAAGGCATAGATAAATTTGTAGTAAATATGGAATATTGCGCCTCGGCTGTGGAATCGCTTTTAAATGTAAAAAAGCAGACGCCCACTATGCCGCCTCGTCCAACTTTTTATAGCGATGATTTTGATCATGGCGAGGATCATCTATGAGAGGCCGTAAGAGGAGAGCAAGAACCGTAATAATGTCTGAAATAAATATCACGCCTTTTACGGATGTGGTATTGGTTTTATTGATAATTTTTATGATAACAACGCCGATGTTTTTACAGCCCGGGATAAAAGTGAATTTGCCTCAGACTCAAACGCAAGAGGAAATGGAAGAAACCAATATAGAAATTACTATCACAAAAAACGGCGAGGTATTAGTTAATGGAACGCAAATTCACGAGTCAAATTTAGAAAATGCAATGAAAACGGAAATTGCCAGAAATCCAAATAAACCTGTTGTGATAAGAGGCGACAAAGACGTTAAGTATGACAATGTCATTAAGTTTATGGATTTGGCAAGAAGCGCGGGCGCAAACAGATTTGCCTTGGCGGCGGATTTGGCAAAACCTGATAATGCCAGAACCAGAAGATAATTTTGCCGGCATTAGTTTACGGCGGCTAAAAGATGAAATGTTTGTAATTATGGAGGACTTTAATGAATAGCGGGCAGGGGCGGCTTTTTGATTTTGCGCAAGGCGCCTCTTTTTTAGAATCTGAGAGTTCAAAAGCTGTATTTCTTTCTCGGCTGAAAAGTCCAACAGGCAAAACAAAATATAAAAGATATATGGGGTCTCCGTTGAGGTATGCGGGCGGAAAAAGTTTAGCTGTTGGATTGATAATAGAACAATTTCCAGAAAATTTAAATAGATTAATTTCACCATTTTTAGGGGGCGGGGCGGTTGAAATTGCCTGCGTCAAAGAGCTTGGTTTAAAAGTGCGGGCTTTTGATATTTTTGATTTGCTTATAAATTATTGGCAGATACAAATATTAAAACCGCATTTGCTTTTTAAGGAGCTTTTAAAGTTGACGCCGACTCCAGAAACTTTTATAAAAGTTAAAAAAACTTTAAAAAAGCATTGGCTTGGCGAAAAGTTGATAGACGATAAGATTAAGCTTGCGGCATATTATTATTTTAATCACAATACATCTTATGGGCCGGGTTTTTTGAGTTGGCCGTCCTATGTTTATTTGCAGGATAAGAGATATCAAACGCTTATAGAAAAAGTGCGCGATACGCAATTAAGCAATATGAAAGCTGGGTGCGCCAGTTTTGAAAAAGTTTTTAAAAGATATGCGGATGATTTTTTTTATTGCGATCCGCCTTATTTTTTAGAAGGCGACAGCAAAATGTTTAAGGGGATTTATCCTCAGCGAAATTTTCCGATTCACCATAAAAATTTTGATCATAAATTGTTAAGGGATTGTTTAATAAACCACAGGGGAAAATTTGTTTTATCTTACAATGATTGTTCAACGATAAGAGAGTGGTATAGAGGGTATAAAATTTTAGAAGTTGGTTGGCAGTATACGATGGGGCAAGGCGAGACGAGGATTGGGTTTAACCGCATAAATAAAAACATAAATCATGTGAAACAATCGCATGAGATTTTAATAGTGAAGGACTGGGATGACAAGGTAGTTGCAAATAAAAAAGTTTTCATTTATGGAAAAGCCATTAAAAGATTTAATCACAGAAAACTTTACTAATTTATCTTTTGTTTTTTTATTATGTCGTTTGTCGTTGTTGTGTCTTTGTCTTGTTTTTGTTTTTGTCGTGTCTTACTATCGCCCGCGCTCTTTTTATTTTTTAGCCTAGCGTAGCGGCAAAGCGCCTGTCTATGCGAGAAATTTTTTGTCTTGTCGTTGTCGTGTCGTACCTTTTCCCGCGCTCTTTTTATTTTTTAGCCTAGCGCAAGCGGCAAAGCGCCTGTCTATGCGAGAAATTTTTTTCGCCAAGAGGGCAAGGGAAACTGGAAGTTTCGCTTGTCCTCACCCAGGCGGGCGTGACAGTACAGACTGCTGTCAGTCACGTCAAGAGTAGAGTCGGCGCGGGGGCGAAAAAAATTTTCGCATGGCGCGTGGCTAAAAAAATAAAAAATGAGCGCAAAACAAAAATAAATAAATAAGTTTAAAGAGCGTTACTTTTCTGTTTTTCTTTTAAAGAAAAGAGAATTAAGTTGCATGTGTCATTAGTTTTTCTGTTTCTCTTTTTTTGAAAAAGAGAAAGCTGCAAAAGTTCCTATTATTTTTCTGTTTCTCTTT
>JAITCX010000132.1 GCA_031282945.1 Elusimicrobiota bacterium | reverse complement strand
CTATTTTGCTTACTATTCGTCTTACCAATAATATTAGCAATCCCTTCTATTTGAATATTGTCAATACACAACGCTACATTATTGTTTTCGCAAATTTGTTTGTATTTAACTAGATCAGTTCCCGTCTGAAAAAATATCTTTCTATCATTGACAATATAACTAACAAGTCTTACGGTAGGATGATTGTGGACGCTTGACGCCAATGCCATTGTCTTTAATTTCCCAATATATCCATATATTTTTTCTATTTCTTCATTATAATTTAATTTCACAATATTCTCTCAAGTTCAATTCCCCATCCTGTAATATCATCATTTTTTTTAAATATCCCCCATAATTAATTTTTTCCATTGCAATTATATTTCAATTGTTTTTCAATATTTTTACTAATTATGACAAAAATTAGACGCCTCTCTATGCATAGAAAAACTTCCCTCATGCATAATGAAAAATCTAATAAAATCTATATCCCAAATTTTTATCTCTTTTTCCTTTTTTGTATCGGCAAATTTTTTTCCAGTATCATTATCACCTCACTTAAGCGTTCGCTATCGTCAACATCTACAATATAATAATGTCTTTTTGCCCATTTATATGGAAACCCTGTCTCAGCATTTTCCATTAATGGTTTTATGCAATCCAACATTTTCACAAATGCCGTATTATCGCAAACCATTATGATAGGCTTATCATTTAAGTATATCAAATACTCCCCAAACAATTTTCTATACTTTATTATTCCATCAATTCTTATTTGATCAATAACATATTGAACATATTCTAAATCGCTTGCCATTTTTATGCCGTAAATGAACCAAACTCTAATAAATTTCCCTCAGGATCGGCAAAATAACAAGTCCGCTCCCCCCAAGGCATTGTTGTCGGCGCAAAAACATTCTCAACGCCCAAATCCATAAGACGTTTATATTCTCTATCAACTTCACCATAATTTTTTATACTAAAAGCTATTTCCATTGAACCGTTTAAACCCTTTGGATAATTAAACTTTTTAGAAACCATATTCTCAAAATCCTTCCTGCCAAACATTATCAAACGACAGCTTCCAGCTTTAAACTCCGCATTGGGTTCCCCATTCCAATCAGTTTCTAGTCCAATAATGTCCCGATAAAATTTCACCATTTTTTCCATATCATTTACAAAAAGTCCGATGCAGTTTATTTCCATAATGCAGCCTCCATAAAATAAAATATCTCATAACCCAAAACGAACAATCAAATCTCACATAAATATCATTATCGCCACAATCACGACCGCTCTTTACATCAATAAAAATAGTGCAGTTCCGTCATTATCAGTTCAAGATAAACCTGCAAAAACTTGGCGCGCAAATATCCCGCCAACAAAACCATAAATCTAAAACCAATTTACCCGCCGCAAAAGCGCAGGAACACGCTCTTAAATTAACTCTTGAGAATTTATATTTGGGCAACCATACGGCATTGCAAACCAGTCACATCAATATAATTTGCAGGATATGTATTTGCGATAAACTCTCCGTTCTTGCTATTTTCAAGCAGCGCCTGCAAATTGCAGATATTCTCAATGACAAATACATTATTGTCGGCGCACATTTGATCTGTCGGCGTATGTTCTTTTGCCCGCCGTATGCCTGCGGCATCAATAGCTATCAATGAAATTTTACAATCCAATAATTTATCAATCAACTCTTTGGAAAGCTGAGGATGATCCTGAAAATATTTAGCATTCCCATAGCCCAACTCCTCAGCGCATCCAGTATAAAAAACAATGCACATATCCTTTTTTATTTTTGCAAAATCAATATCGCTAATGCCAATGTCCCTGCCTTTAACATGGTGCACATCAAAAACTACCGCCTTTCGCTGAAAGTATTCCAGCGGGAATGCCTTTTTCATATTGTCCAGATGAGTTCCAAAATGCCCCGCCAAAACTTTTTTGAGCGTGTCAATATCAATTTCCGGCTTATCAAGCGCAGATTGTTTCTCATATTTCTCAATCGTTTTCGGCTGTAATGCCAATGTTAAATCAATAAACATAATCTCCTCTCTAAAAACATTTTACTGCGATCTGCAACGTTTCATTTAATTTATCAATAGTTCAATTTCATTTATACAAATACGCATAGAAACTTATACTTGATTCTTTTATTTCATTTTTAATAAATGGAGTTTGTTTTATCATTTCCTCCATTTCCGTTTTTGTATATGCATACTTACATAAACTTTTAAATATCCTTATCATAAACATACGCTCAAACCCTGATTTGCTCAAGTTTATAGCTTCCTGTCTAATTTCTTTTTTTGTCGCATCGCCCCTCATATCAATTATTAAAACAATACCGCCCTTTTTTAAAACGCGGTACATCTCCTGCAATGCTTTAACAGGTTCCTTAAAATTTTTAAATGCCGCTGAACAAATTATAAAATCAAAAGAATTTTCCTCAAAAGGCATGGCGGAAACATTGCCCTCAATAAATGTTACATTGACATTTTCCCGTTTTGCATTTATTTTACAAATTTCTACAAAATCAGCGCTAAGATCCATCCCCGTTATATTATAATTTCCCAATTTAGCCAATTCTATTGCCAAATATCCGGGTCCCGGCGCTACCTCTAAAACATTAGCTTGTTCAGTCAAATACTTTGCCGCTTCTTTGGCATATTCGCGCATTTCGCCAATTCTGTTTTCACGCGTATTTTTATCATACCACCTTGAAAACGACCCCGTTATAGCCATATCCTTAAAACGTCTAATAAATTTAAACAATCCCATAATTTTCTCCCATTTAATTTTAATAACAATACCTAACATTTAATCAAAAATTCTCAGGCCGAACGGCGCCTAAATTTTACATAACTTAATTTCATTTATATTTTCCGTATATTCCTTTTTTTGCATGGATATAACCTTTAATCATAAAATACATATCTTTTATATTTAAATGTTTAATTTTATCAATAAATAAATCGCGCAAATATAAATTTTTCTCATATTCTACCCAGAATTCAGGCCAATGTTTTTTCATATACAAACAATTCCTTGTTATATAATACATCCGCACTCCATAATGGACGCCATGAAAACCAATTTCATGATTCATATAACAATTTCGTATGCTTATTAAATTATAGCCTTTTTGCCGCAAACGATAACAAATTTCATGGTCTACGTCATCTATAAATAACTGTTCATTAAACTTTCCAACATCCAGCCATGCTTTGAGATTTAAAATATTGCCGCTAGTCAACATTATTTTTATATAGCTAAATTTATCCGCCTCTTGCTCTTGAATCTTTTCTTTCAATCCTACAACTCTCGGCGCAAAACTAATATTTTTTGAATTGCTTAAATATAATTTTTCGCAAAATTGAATATAATGCTCTAACTGCTTAGAATTGCTCCAAAAGGAATCTTGATCCATTGTCAATACCCATTCATAACCTTCCTCAAGAGCTTTTTGGCAGCCAATATTTAAAGCTTTAGCTATCCCGACATTTTCATAATTGGGAAAATATACTGCATTTCCTATTGCTTTCAGCAACTCTCTATTATCCTCTTTGCTATTATCTACCACAATTACGCTTTCAAAATACTTTGAATACGTTTCTATATTAGCAACTGCCCCCACCCCGACATTGTACGGATTATACCAAACTACAAGAGCCGCAATTTTCATAAATCCTCCCATTGTTTTTACATCTCACATAAATTTTACAATAAGCTTTTTTATCCACCCATCTCCCTTAAAGAGAGCGATCTCTCAAAAATTTCTCCGCATCTTTATTGCCTCTCTCCGCAGCTTTTTTTAGCCAAAAAATCCCTTTCTGTTTGTCTTGTTTAATGCCTAATCCATTGTAGTATATAACTCCCAAATCGCCTTGCGATTCGGCAACCGCATCCGCATCCGAACTCTCCTCCTGCGCCGCCGCTTTCTCATACCAATACAAAGCTTTTTGATAGTCTTGAGGAACTACTTCTCCGCTATAATATAAATAACCTAAATTGTTTTGCGCCGCGGCGTCTCCCTGCACGGCGGCCTTTTGCCACCAATAAATAGTTTTTTGATAGTCTTTCTTAACGCCTTCGCCTTCATAATACATAAAACCTAATGCGGATTGCGCTTCCGCTTCTCCTTGCAGCGCCGCCTTCTCCAACCAGTAAAATGCTTTCTTATAATCCTGCTTAACTATTTTCCCCATATAGTACATCCTTCCTAAAGAAAGCTGCGAGTGCGCTTCCCCTTGATTAGCCGCCTTTTGCAGCCAATAAATAGCTTTTTGGGTATCCTGCGGAGCGCCTTCCATTGCTAGAGCATAAATATTGCCTAATAACCCTTGCGCATGAATAAATCCCTGATTGGCGGCCTGCTCATACCAATAAATAGCTTTTTGAGGATCTTGTTTCACCCCTTGCCCCATTAAATACATACGACCCAAATTATCTTGCGCATCGGGAAGTCCTTGTTGGGCAGCTTGTTGCAGCCAATAAAAAGACTTTTGATAATCTTGTTTAATGCCCTTACCAGTGTCATACATGAGCGCTAAATTATACTGCGCGATCGCAAATCCTTGATTGGCGGATTTCTCCCATAATTGAAATGCCTTTTGATAATCCTGCTTAATAAATTTCCCTTCAAAATACATATAGCCAAGATTATATTGCGCCGTCTTGTTTCCCTTGTCGGCGGCCTTTTGCCAAATTTGAAATGCTTTGTGAACGTCTTGATTAATGCCTTGCCCCTCATAATACATAAGTCCTAAATTATACTGGGCGCCGGCGTCCCCCCGATCGGCGGCCTGCTCAAACAATTGAAATGCTTTTTTATAATCTTGCTTGACGCCGCTGCCCTCATAATATTTAGTCCCTTCCCTCACAAGCGCCTGCGTATCGTTGGAAAAAACTGAAGCGGCGCCTCTTGCAATGGCGGCGGAAAATAAAAGCGCCGATAATAAAAATGTAAATGCAAAATATTTTTTCAGCTTAAAAGTAAACATTGAACTCTCCTGTGAAAATTAAATTTTTTCAAAAACTCCTGCGCCGCTGAATTGCCTTGCCCCGCCGCTTGTTCATCCCATTAACGCGCCTTTTGAAAATCCTGTTTGACGCTGCTGCAACCCTCACTATATATCAATTTTAAATTATATTGCGCGTCGGGATCTTGCGCTTGCGCTTTTTGTCTATTGGCTTTTTCCACAGCCGACATATATTTAACTCCCTTAGCATTTTTAGCGGCGCCAAAAGCTCCCCAGCAAAACGCCAAGAAAATTCACATTTCTTTTAAATGAAATTTGCAGTTTCAATAAAATTAATTAATAAAGCTCGGGATGTTCCATTAAAAAATTCTGCGCCGCTCTATAGCGTTGTGCGGCGGCTTTTTCCATCCAATACAAAGTTTTCTTATTGTCTTTTTTAACCCCTTTGCCTGCGCTATAAATAAATCCTAAATTATACTGCGCCATTGCAAGCCCTTTATTAGCGGCTTTTTCATACCACAAAATTGATTTTTTATAATCTTGCTTTACCCCCAATCCATTTTCATACATAAAACCTAAAGCATTTTGAGCATCCGTAAAACCCTGCTCTGCCGCTTGCTCCAATAATTGAAAAGCTTTTTGATAGTCTTGATCCACCCCTAGTCCTTGGTAATACAACATTGCTAAATTAGTTTGAGCCGCTGCAAATCCTTGTTCAGCGCCTTTTTCAAACCATTGCAAAGCTTCTTGGTAATCTGCATTCCTGCTATATGCCAGCCCTAGACTAGTTTGCGCCGCGGCATTGCCTTGGTCAGCCGCTTTTTTCCATAACTGCATCGCTTTTTTATGGTTTCTCTTGACGCCGGCGCCTGCATTATACATATAGGCTAAATTATTTTGAGCCACTGCAAATCCCTGATCCGCCGCTTTTTTATACCAACGAAAAGCTTTTTTTGGATCTTTTTTTACTCCGCGTCCTACCTCATATACAAAACCCAAATTGTTTTGCGCTGACACATTTCCCTGTTTAGCCGCTTTTTCCCACCATTGAAATGTTTTCTTATAATCCTGCTTAACCCCTTTGCCCGCTTCATACATAAGCCCTAATTTATATTGCGCTTGAGCGTCCCCTTCTTGAGCCGCTTTTTCATACAACTCAAACGCCTTTTTATAATCTTGAGGGGCGCCTTCCCCTTCATAATACATATCCCCTTCTTTGACAAGAGCGTCTGCCGCCCCCTTTGCAA
>JAITCX010000128.1 GCA_031282945.1 Elusimicrobiota bacterium | reverse complement strand
GTTTTGCCGTCCCAAGAATAACCGCCGTACCAAAATTTTATAGCTTCTAAAGTTTTTTCTTTTGACCACGAATAATTTTTCGCAAGAGCGCCTATATAATCTTTAAAATACTTTTCCAATTCCTCTTGGGTGTATCCGCATATAGCGCTAAATTTTTCGTCTAAAGTTTCATCCGTATAATTATTGAACCCTGAAAAAATCCCCGAGAATATAATTTTTAGAACATTCATTATTAAAACAAAATGAATGTCTGCATCGCATGACTTCACTATTTGAAAAAAACGGCCTAAGGCCATTTGTACGGCTTCCAGATCCTCAGGATTTTTTAAATTGCTCCAAAGCGCATTATCGCAATCGTCTACTAAAATTACAACTTTTTGTTTTTTAATTTCACTTAGTCTCTGGATTAACTCAGAAAACTTCATGCCTGAAGATCCGCTTATTAAAGTAATTCCATTTTCCTTGGCAATACTAGACATTAAATTTGATAAAAACTTTTCCAAAGACTCGCGCGTTGTTATTTGCGCATCCGAAAAGTCAATTTTAATAACTGGATATGTTTTTTGCCAGTTCCATTTATCATAAATATAAAGTCCTTTAAACAATTCTTTTTTACCGCTAAAAAGATTTTCTAATGTTGAAACCAAAAGCGTTTTTCCAAAATGCGGCGGCCGTGAAAAAACAATCACTCTGCAACCTTCTGCAAATTCAACAATATATTTAGTTTTATCCACATAGACAAAATCATTTTTAGCGTCCCGTATTTCCTCAAAAGACTTCACGCCCAATGCCAACTTTTTCATTTTTCGCCTCCTATTATTTTTGCACCGCCAACGGCGTGCAATTTATCGCCTCAAAATTATTTTTTGCAAGTCTTACTTTTATTTGTTTGTCCTATTTTTTTGCATATGCTCTATTTAAAAGCATGCGCAAAAAAATAGGGGACTTTCAGCCCCCTGAATTTTCAAAATAAAAACAAATGGGCTTAGCTCTAACTGACGCCGCCGTATCTTTTTAGGATAAGCTTTGCGCAATCGGCAAGCCCATTGTTTTTATAATTTTATTAAATTCTAATAATTACTTTCCAACAGATTCCTGCACGGCCACGGCGACAGCCACGGTTGCGCCGACCATAGGATTATTTCCCATGCCGATAAGACCCATCATTTCAACGTGGGCTGGCACTGACGAAGATCCTGCAAATTGCGCATCTGAGTGCATGCGTCCCATGGTGTCTGTCATGCCGTAAGAGGCGGGGCCTGCTCCCATATTATCTGGATGCAAAGTTCTGCCTGTTCCGCCGCCTGAGGCGACTGAGAAATATTTTTTATTATTGTCTACAGACCATTTTTTATATGTGCCGGCAACAGGATGTTGAAAGCGGGTGGGGTTTGTAGAGTTTCCGGTAATGGAGACGTCTACATTTTCCAAGCGCATTATTGCAACGCCTTCTCTTACATCGTCCGCGCCGTAACATAAAACTTTTGCTTTGTCTCCGTCTGAATATTTATATTCTTTTACAACTTTCAATGTATCGCCGATATAATCAAATTTCGTCTCTACATAAGTGAAACCGTTTATGCGGGAAATTATCATTGCGGCATCTTTTCCCAAACCGTTTAATATAACTTTAAGCGGTTCTTTTCTCACTTTATTAGCTGTTCTGGCAATGCCTATTGCGCCTTCTGCCGCCGCAAAACTTTCATGGCCTGCCAAAAAGCAAAAGCATCTTGTATTTTCATGCAAAAGTCTGGAAGCCAAATTCCCATGGCCTTGACCGACTTGTCTTTGTTCCGCAACGGATCCCGGCACGCAAAAAGCCTGCAATCCCTCGCCGATGCTAACAGCGGCGTCTGTAGCTTTTGTATCGCCTTTTTTTATGGCGATAGCGCAGCCCAAAGTGTATGCCCATGAAGCGTTATCAAAGGCGATCATTTGAATGCTCTTTACAATTTTGTCAACGTCTATTCCTTTATTTTTACAAATATCTTGAGCGTCCTGCAGACCTTTTATGTCGTATTTTTTACAGACTTCTTCAATTTTTTTTATTCTTTTATCGTAACCTTCAAAAGTTATAGCCATTTATCTCCTCCTTATTGGTGGCGCGGATTTATATATTTATCCGCCCCTTCAAATCTGCCGTAATGTCCAGTGGATTCTTCCAATGCTTTTTTGGGATCTGCGCCCTTAGAAATTTTGTCCATCATCATCCCGAGCCTCACAAATTCGTATCCAATTACAAGCCCTTCTTTATCCAAAGCCAATTTTGTGATATAGCCTTCGGCCATTTCCAAATATCTCACGCCTTTTGCCTGTGTGGAATAGATGGTGCCGATTTGGGAGCGGGTTCCTTTGCCGAGATCTTCAAGGCCGGCGCCGACTTCAAGGCCGGTGTCGGAGAAAGCGCTTTGGGTTCTGCCGTAAACAATTTGCAAAAACAATTCGCGCATTGCAGTATTTATAGCATCGCAAACCAAATCTGTATTGAGCGCTTCCAAAATTGTTTTTCCCGTCAGAATTTCGCCAGCCATTGCGGCGGAATGGGTCATTCCCGAACATCCAACAGTTTCGATCAATGCTTCAACGATTATGCCTTCTTTTACATTTAATGTAAGTTTACAGGCGCCTTGTTGAGGAGCGCACCAACCCACCCCATGGGTTAAGCCGCTAATGTCTTTAATTTCTTTTGCCTGAACCCATTTCCCTTCTTCAGGGATAGGCGCAGGGCCGTGATTTGGTCCTTTTTTGATACAAACCATTTGCTCCACTTCTTTTGAATAGTGCACATTTCTCTCCTTTTGTAAAATTTTTTACAGGCAAGCCGAGCTTGCTTAACTCTATTTAATCTCTTTTTAACGGCAGAGGATGTTTCTCTTTTTGAAAAAAGAGAAACAGAAAAACTAACG
>JAITCX010000093.1 GCA_031282945.1 Elusimicrobiota bacterium | reverse complement strand
TATTTTTTAACAGCCCCTCAACTCTAGCCGTCTTTTTCTGCATTGGAATATACTATCTTTTAAATTTGCTTTCCTATGGAAAATTTGATTCCGATAATCTTTCTTTATTATATGCGTCTTTATGGACTTTTGTAATATGCATACTTTTAAAAATTTATAATTATTTTAGAACAAACCGTCCGCTTATAAAATCTGCAAAAATAAAAATTTTCATTTCGCTGCTTTTTACATATTTATTAATTTGGCGCATTATCATAGATAGAAGCGCATATTATCTTTTAATTGTCGGAATTATTTTTTATCTGCTAAATAATAAAAAAGCAAAGAACTATAAACTAAAATATTTTTTGCCTGCATTGTTTTTTTGTGTTTTAGCGGTATTATTCGGCGCCTTAGTTTATGTAAAACCAAATCTTTTATATTTTGCGGCTGACGGGGAGCTGTTTAAATATTTTGCAATTTGCATTAGTTTTGCTGTATGTTTTGTTTTTCTCTTATATTTTATAAGCAGAGCCAGAATAGATGCCATAACAAATATCGCGGGAGCTTTTATACTTTCAATAATGTTTTTGCCTCTCATAAGAGATGCAATTGGATTTGTGGGAAATATTTTTTGCATAGATTTCATTGTATTATTTTTAGTTGTTTTATTTATTTTGACATTGCTGTGGCGTCAGAGAAAAATTTTAATGGTGTTTTTTATTTGCGCAAGCCTCTATGGAGTTTGGACAATTATAGATGCAAAAAGCAATGAAGTTTTAGACCAAGACCAAGAAATTCCGCAAACGCGCACGGTTATTCCAAACGAATTATTAAATTTACAAATGCAAGAACCGCAGAGCATTTATTTGTTTATGCATGATTCCTTTCCAAACAAAGAATTGGCGGCGGAGTTAGACTTAAATTATGAAGGGATTGAAAAATTAATGCAGGATTATGATTTTAATGTTTACGATGTATATTCTTTAGACGACAATACCCTTGCCACAATGACTTCCACATTTGACATTTCTAGGAGATGGGCTGTAGATCTTTCTACGGTTTCGCTTGGAGATTTAATTTTGCAACATGCTCCTCTCTATAGAGATTGGCTGCCTGCTTTAACGGGAGACAATCTCACATATCTTTTATTAATTCACAACGGCTATAAAATTTGGGGCGAGGGAAATTTATCAGTGTTTAGTTCAAATTCTAAAGCTGATACCGTTGTGTCTATGATGAATAAATACAATAGCATTCCTCAGGTTTTGCTGGCTATAATGCAGGGATATTTAAATACAATGCTGCTTAAATATAATGCGGATCTTCCGGCGATGATAACGGCGGAATTTGCCGCAAAACAAAATGATGCTGGACGCATTATGGCGTGGGGGCATTCAGGACCCGATCATTCCACATTGCACGGTTTTGGGCGGGAAACGGAACTTAAAAATTGGACGCCGAAATATTATAAGAGCATAAGAGATATGAGAAGAGAATTGGAGTTGACAATAAAAAATAATCCGCATGCAATTGTTATTATTATGAGCGATCATGGACCCGTAATGCTTTCCAATGCTCAAAGGCTTTATTTAGGTTTGCCCGATGATGAAATAAATGAGCTGTATTTTAGAGACACATATGGGGCGTTTATGGCAATAAGGTGGCCTGATAAAGAAAAGGCGGCGAAATACGATAAGGAGTTTTATATAACGCAAGATCTTTTCCCAATAATTTTTGCATATCTTTTTGATTCGGATATTCCTTTAAAATATAGAATTAAAGATACTGCCGTGAGGATAAGAAATCATAAATTTGATAAAGGCAGGTTTTATCCAAACTTTTATAAAGGTTAAAAAATGAACATTATAAAATTAATTTTACTTTTAATATTTTCTTTTCCCGCAATTAGCCATGCTTATTTAGATCCGGGCACAGGCAATGCTTTGGTTGCGGCATTTTTTGGTTTAGTGGGGAGCGTCTTATTTTTCTCAAAAAATCTCTACTATAAAATTAAATCAAAAATTACTGGCAAAGAAATCATAAAAACGCAAGAAAATAAAATTGCATTTTTTTCTGAAGGGGCGCGCTATTTTCCTTTTTATAAAGATATTCTCATAGAGCTTATAAAAGCGAAAGTGAAATTTATTTATTATACGCAGGATTTAGACGATCCCGCTTTCAATTTATTGCCTTTCGGCGATCCTCAAGCCGATTTAGACGCTTTCGGCGTTCAGTATATTGGGAGTGGAAATAAAGGTTATGCATTTATCAGTTCTTTAAAAGAGCCGATTTTAATTACGACAACGCCCAATATTTCAGTTAAAAATTATCCCATTTCAAAATCCAAATATTGTAAAAATTTAGTTCACATTTTTCATGCTTTGGGAAGCGTTGGGGGATATAAAAAATATTCATTGGATTTTTTTGATACGGTGATTTTGCCGGGCAAAGAATTTGCTAAAGATATAAGAGAATTGGAATCAAAAAGAAATTTGGCGCAAAAAACTTTGTTGATCGGCGGGCTGCCTTATTTGGACAATTTAATTGAGCGCGCCAAAACCTTGGATGCAAAAACAGACGGCAAAACTATTTTAATTGCCTCAACTTGGGATTAAAGAGGTCTATTAAAAACTTATGGGGCGGACTTTATAAAAAAATTAGCAAAGAATAATTTTAATGTTGTGGTGCGGCCGCATCCGTATTCATTTATATATGAAGCTGATTTTATAGAAAAATTAAAGAGCGAATTATCGCCTTTTGAAAATATTAAATTTGATTGCGAAATTGACAACTTAAAAAGTCTTGCCAAAGCTGATATTTTAATTTCGGATGTCTCGGGAGTGCGTTTTGATTTTGCTTTTGCATTTAATAGGCCTGTAATTTCTTTGGAAACTGATTCGGGAGATATTGCGGCAGACTATGATTATGCGGATTTAAGTTCGTATTGGGATATAGATGTGAGCGCCCGCATTGGAAAGTTTATTAAAAAAGCTGATATTGATAAAATAGCCGAGATAGTAAAAGAGAGTTTGGGAAATAAAGAAAATGCTTTTTTTGCGGGGCAAGAAGCTCTTGCAAATATCGGGAATTCTGCAAAAGTTATGGCGGGACAAATTGAGAATATGTTGAATACGTTAAATGAGCAAGGAGAATAAAATGCAGGCGGTAATTTTAGCGGCCGGACTTGGAAGCAGGCTTAAAGATAAAACTAAAGAGATGCCCAAAGGGTTTATAGAAATTGACGGGCTTGCCATTGTTGAGCGTTCTATTAAAAAACTTATTGAACATGGCATAGCCGAAATAATAATAGGGACAGGCCATTGCAGTAATTATTATGATGCGCTTGCAAAAAAATATCCAAATATCACAACAGTTTTTAATGCGGATTTTGCAAATACCTCAAGTATGGCGACCCTAAATTTATGCGCAAGTTTTATCAAAGGAAATTTTTTGCTTTTGGAGTCGGATTTAATTTATGACGATATAGGGCTTTTTGTTTTAATAAACGATAAACGCAATGATGTGGTTTTACTCAGTTCAAAAACTAATTCAGGCGATGAGGTCTATGTAGAGGCGGATGAAAAATTTAAATTGTTAAACGTTTCAAAAGATATAAATAAAGTTAAACCTTATGGGGAATTGGTTGGAATTTCAAAACTCACCCCTGAAGCTTTAGAGGCAATGCGCCGATATTTTTCGCAAGGGAAAAATCCTCATATGGACTATGAGACGGCGATGGCGCAAGTTTCTAGTTTAGGCGGTCATGATATTTTTGTGGAGAAAATAGAAAATTATTGTTGGTGTGAAATTGACGATGAAAATCATTTGGAACGCGCTAAAAAAGAAATAGCGCCTAAAATTTTAAATGGCGAGCGCCTTAGAAAAGTTAAACGGGAAATTTTGTTAAATCCCGGCCCCGCAACTACAACCGACAGCGTAAAATACGCACAAGTTTGCGCAGATATTTGCCCGAGGGAAAAAGAATTCGGCGATGTTTTGGCTCAGACGGCTTTAGAGCTGAGCAAAATGGGGGGGGACAGCGATCAAACTGAAACTGTTTTGCTGGGCGGTTCAGGCACGGCGGCCGATGAAGCGATGATTTCTTC
>JAITCX010000033.1 GCA_031282945.1 Elusimicrobiota bacterium | reverse complement strand
GCTATCAAACAAATGGAAATACTAATTTTAAAACTATTGAAAGAGATTTTTCAGGACTTTTTGCCAATGTTGGACTTAAAGTGTATGCATTTTAAGACGATGAACTAAAATAATAACTATTAATAATAAAAGGCAAAGTCTCTATCCCGGCTTTGCTTTTTTTCATTTACTAAATTATGATTTTGTATAAAAATAAAACGCCGCATTTGAAATAATTGCGGCAAAAAATTTAAGCATTAAGAAGGGACATTTTTTAATTTTTTCGGGACAGGGCTTTTTTATTTTTTAGTTTGCCGGCGATAGCTTTTATATATTCAGGTCTCGTGCCGCAGCAGCCGCCGAATATATTTGCGCCGTAAGAATATGCACGTAAACTTTCCTCTACAAATTCTGCAATAGAGACGGGGAAAACAAGTTTTTGATCTATTAAAACAGGCAGTCCTGCATTTGGTTTAAATAAAATGGGCAGCGATGTATTTTGCGCTAAAATTTTTACATGATCGCAAAGATCCGCGGGACTAAAAGAACAGTTAAACCCAATTGCGCAAGCGCCTAAACTTTCGCTTAAAGCTATATAATTTTTCATGACTTTTAAATCAAGCATGCCTCCTTTTTTTGCAAAAGCCATTGAAACGAGGATCGCTCCTGAAAAATTTTCGCAAGCTGCAATCAAAGCGGCCTTTAATTCTTTTAGATCGGTAATAGTTTCTATTATTATAATGTCGGCTTTAAATTTTTCCAATAATTTCGCTTGAGCGCAAAAAGCATTGTATGAATCTTTAAAAGCCAAGCGCCCAAACGATTTTGGCAGTGAGGAAATATCGCCTGCAACAATTATATTTCTTTTGCCGATACATTTTCTGGCAAGCGATATTGCGACGCAAATAATAGGTTCAATTTTATTTTCTAAGCCGAAACGCAAAAGATTGATTGGATTTGCGCCGAAAGTATTTGCCAAAATAATATCTGAGCCGGCATCAATATACGAACAATAAATATCGCAAATCCTTTGAGGATATTTGATATTTATTTCCTCGGGGGTCTTAATATCAATTAAATAGTTTTTTCTTTGCAGCTCTGTAGCATAGGCGCCGTCCGCAATTAAAACTTTCTGCGATAATAAATTTAGAAATTCTTTTTTGTCCATAGAAATATCTTAGTAAATTTGATATTTTAGCGGTTGCAGGCTGTGGAGATTTGAGTTTTAAGACGGCCGCAAAAATATAGCGTAAAATTTTATAAAAAGTTTAAAGGAAATATTTTGCTATTTTTCTTTTGCAAAGAGAAATGCGCTTTTGTTTTTTCATATTAAAATGTATAATTAATAAGATTTTGCAAACGGGAAGTAGCGTAATTGGCTATCGCGCACGCTTTGGGAGCGTGAGGTTGCGGGTTCGAGTCCCGCCTTCCCGACACTCTTGTAAATTCCTGTTAAACCAAATCCCCAAACCTTCGGTTCTAATAATATAAAATTTTGCATTTTTAAAAACTTCTTATAAAACGAAAGAGGCAAAAATGGCGAAAAAAATTTTTGTAGTCCTAACATTATTATTGTCTATAAATATAAATGTCTGGGCGGCGCTAAACATTACAAACATTAAAAAAACAGAACAAGGTTATACCTTAACTTTTAACGATCAAATAAAAATTTCCAATATAACGATAAAAGACAAGCTTTTAATTTTCGCGGTTTCAAATTCCGACAAATCAAATTATGCTCCTATACAACTTTTAAAAAGAGAGGTCAATAAAAATTTGACCGCTAAAGTTTTGGGGGGGCATACAACTTTTAGACAGCGGAGTTTAACTTTTGAGGTGGCGCAAATAAAGAAAGTGGATAATGCCAAAAATACTATTGCTTTTTGCAAGGTAATTTTTGACGATGTTTTAGAGGTTGAATGTAGAGTTTTGCATGGGAAAAAAGGATTGTGGGTCGCGTGGCCTGCGCTAAAGCAGTCAAATAAATGGCGCAACAATTTTGTTTTCACTGATAAAGCTCTAAAGAAAAATGTTGAAGCGTCCATACTCAAAGCGCTAGATGTTAAAGAGTAATTTTAAGGAGAATTTATGGCTACAATAATTTTAAGGCATATCTATAAAAAGATAGGCAAAATAAATATTTTAAAAGATGTAAGTTTGGAAGCCGGCGATAAAAATGTTCTCGCTTTAACGGGTCCGCATTCTTGCGGCAAAACCATGATTTTACGGTTAATTGCCGGACTTGAAACTCCCTCAAAAGGCGAGGAGCTTTTTGATGATAAAAGAGTAAATTCTCTAAGCTGCGCCAAACGGGATGCCGCTTTTATTTTTGATGATTTTGCGCTTTATCCAAAAATGACGGCTTATGAAAATATAGCGTTTGGGTTGCGCAATAAAAAGCTTTCTAAAAGAGAAATTGTGGTTATCATAAGCCAAATTGCAAAAGATTTTGATATAGAACACTGTCTTGGCAAACTACCGCAATATCTCAATGCAACGCAGAAATTGGCTGTCGCTATAGCGCGCGCTTTGGTAAAAGAAAAAAAAGTTATTTTATTTGACGAGCCGGCTTTTTTAATAAATCCTCAAGAAAAAATTAAAATGAGAAATGTTTTAAGCAGATATCAAAAAGAGCGCGGCTTTACGCTCATCTACGCGGCAAGCGATCCGCTTGAAGCATTGGCATGGTCTAATAATGTTTGTTTGCTTAAAGACGGCCAAGTGGTTTGCAATGTAAGTTCTAAAGACGCCTATGCCAGTCCAATAAATAAATTCGCTTTTGATTTTTTACAGGGTCAGGCGGCAAATTGTTTTAAGGTCGGCGTGGTAAAAACCGAAGAAGGTTTTTATTTGTCGGATGGAACTTTTGAGATCGCTCTTGGCGGCGATTCAAATGCCCAGCTTACAAATTTCATAGATAAACAAGTTGATTTATGCATAAATTCAGGCGACATTTATAATAAAGATGTATCTTTTGAAAGTCCATCCTCAAATTGTTTAAAAGCAATAGTGGAACAAATATTTCCGCAAGGCGACAAACAGTATATTTATGCAAATACAGGTAAAAACTTTTTCACCGCCTCTATGAGCAAAGATTCCAATGTTGCCGCAGGAAAAATTGTAGAATTTGAACTAAACCTCAAAAGAGCTTTTCTATTTAATCCTCAAGACGGCCAAAGAATTCTCTAATTTTTTAAATGCGCATTATAAATTCCAAAGCTATCATTGACGCTATTTACAATTTAACATTTGAGGCAAATTATCGTCTGCCTTGCGATGTTAAGTCTTGCCTTCAAAATTATTCCACACAAGAAACTTCCCCTATACCTTGCGAAATTTTCTCGGAAATCCTTGCCAATATTGATATTTCCAACAAAGAAAAAATCCCTCTTTGCCAAGATACAGGGATGGCAAATTTTTTTGTAAAGATCGGGCGTGAAGTTTTTATTGAAGGCGCTCCTTTAGAAAAAGCTATAAATGAAGGGGTATCAAAAGGATATACTGGAAATTTTTTACGCGCTTCAATTGTATCTGATCCGTTGAGGCGCAAAAATACGGGTGACAATACTCCTGCAAATATTTATGTGGAAATTATAGATGGGGATAGTTTAGAAATAACATTTCTGCCAAAGGGCGGCGGGGCAGAAAATGCAAGCGCTTTAAAAATGTTAAATCCTTTGGATTTATGGGATGGAGTAAAAAATTTTGTGATTGAAAGCGTAAAAAATAAAGCCCAAAACGCTTGCGCTCCGATTGTTGTAGGGGTGGGAATTGGAGGCGATTTTTCAAGTGTGGGGCTGCTTGCCAAAAAAGCTCTTTTGCGCAAAATAGGCACTAAAACACAAGATGATTTTTATGCTCAAAAAGAAATTGAGTTACTGGAAGCTATAAACAAAACAAATATTGGACCTATGGGTCTTGGCGGAAAAACCACAGCTCTTGCAGTTTTTATAGAGACAAAACCTACTCACATTGCCTGTCTGCCTGTAGCGGTAAATTTTTCCTGCCACTCTCTAAGGAGAAAAACTATTGTTTTATAAAACGCTCATTTCCATATCTCTAAAAAATTAAAACTTCCTCTCAAAACGCCTTGCAAACTTAACAATCCACGAAAATTTCGGCAGTCTTAAATAGATGCCTCTGGCTAAACGTCTCAAAAAAACATTTAATCTGGGAGGCGCTAAATTTATTGTTTTGCTTGTATCAAATTTATCAATATATAAAATATCATTTACATTATATTTTCTAGGAACAAACTTATTTTTAATATTTGTCCGTCCAAAACAAATAAAAGAAATAATGTCAAAATTTCGGGGAACGTTTAAAATCTCCTTTAAAAATTTTTGGCGCGGCAAATTTGCAACCCAACAGGTTGCAATATTGAGCTGCGTAGCTTTTAACAACATATTTTCTATTGCGGCGGCCGCGCTTAAAGCTGTTTCCTTATATTCTCTATTATCGCCTGAATTGTCATAGACAATACAAAGTATTTTTGTATTTTCATTTATAAAATGCGCCGTCTGCAATTTTATTATTCTTTTAATAATTTGTTTATCTTTAATATAAATAACGCGCGTTCCGCACACATTGCAAGCGCTTGGCGCAAAAAGCCCCGCTTGAACAATTTCTCTTACAATTTCATCGCTTACCTCTTCATTATTAAACTCTCTGACAGATCTTCTGTTTTGTATTATTTCATCTAAAGACATCATAATTATTTAATCTCCCTTTTTATACTTAGATTTGGAAACTCTATTGTTGTTATTATTTCAAATCTTTGGCTAAGACCTAAACTCTCGCATTTGCTTAGTAAATCAGACGGCGCAAAAAAGTTTCCGCTTGCCACAAGCCTTAAAGATAAAGTTGGGGCGCTATAAAGTTCTATAGTCTTAGGACTTTCAACTATATCAATTATTTTTACAGAATTATTATTAAATTCTATTTGACGCTTGAAATAGATATCCGTTCTTTTATCTATGAGTATTAAAATTTTCTTTAAGAGATGATTGATTTTTGAACCTAAAAAGAATGAGCTGACCCTCAATCCCAAATGAACAAATGTAGTTGACACTTTTTGTGAAACTTTATTCATGTATCCGCTCACAAAAAATGTATCATCCTTTTTCCAAACTTTATAAGTCTTTGGATTTTGCCAATTTATGCAGGCGATGACGCCTTTTTTTATATGCACTCTATATCCGCAATCAACAAAAATTTCTTTCTTTTTTAACTTATCAAAAATTTTTATAACGCCGCCTTTTTGCAAGGCAGCAATTGCCGTATAAAACTCATTATTAATGCAAACAAGTCCAGAATTTTTAAAAAATTTTGTTTTCTCTAGCGTAATATTACCCGCAACAATTTCATTTTTATCGCCAGTTTCTTTTTCTTTTACTAAAGCGCTTATAAAAGAATTGAGAATATAATGCGTTAAATATCTATCGTCTATAGAATCCATAAATCCGTTTATTTCATTAAAATTAGAATAGATTTTTTCTTTTATAAAGGCCGCTTCTTTTAGACCTGCGCTCAAAGCAATTTCCAAACCGTTTGCAAGAAAATAAATTGTATTGCGGCTTCCGTATTCCCCGCCAATACTGCCGTCTGGCGCTGCAAAATATTTCAAAAAGTTTAAACATTTTTCTAAAACAGGCAAAACTCTTTTATCCTTACTCAAATCATAATATTGGCCAAGCATATCAAGACTGACGCTTAAATATCCAATATCAGCTCCGCCTTGTTCGGGAAAATATCCATCATCTGTAAAAGCTTTTAAAACACGCTGCAATTTCTTTTCTACGCCTTCTAAGATCCAATTTTCGCCATACATTAAAAATACTCTATATAATGCGCTAATTGAGGCAAGTTCTTGATTATAGGCGCTCGTTTCATAATGGTTTGACAAAAATTTTGCTGTTTTTAAAATTTTTTCTTTAATATTTATATCATCAATATTTAATAAACCGCAAATATTTGCAACTGCCAAAAGCGAAAAAGCTGTTGGGGGAAACCCTTTTTCAAAGGGATAATATTCATTAAACGACCCATCGGAGTTTTGAATTTTTGCCCAAAACTTTACGCATGCAATAGCCCAATTTTTTATATTTTCATTTTTATAATAGATATTTTGTTCAAAATCCGTTTTATACATTAATGCCAAACTAAGACCGGCTTGCTGTAAAATAGCTGAGGAAAAATCCCGCATTTTATAATGCCAGTAATTTCTATCGCAGCTTCCATAAGTGAGCGAATCGGGATCTCTGTCTATTTGCGTAAGCAGACGGGGAAAATTCTTGAGTATAAAAAAAGAATAGCGGCTTTTCATTTTACACCCCCTGTAAAAGAAAAACCGCTATAGTGTTTTTGAATAGGAAAAATCGTTCTAAAAAAATTTAAGACATTTATTATATTTTCATTTAGTTTTATTAAAACATTGGAGCTTTTTTCATAGAGGCTCTTTATATTCCACGAAAAATAGGTCGCTGCAAGATACCCCCCCCCCCCCCAGAAATATTAAAGCATTGCGCTTGAGGATTTTTCATAACTTGTTGTAAAGATGAAGGATATGGGAAAAAGTTGCAGTGCAAATCAAATGTATAACGATAGGGTCTTTGGCTTGGCACAACAATTATTAAAGCTTTTTTGCAAACTCTGCGAAGTTCTTTTATTGCTATTTCCAAATCTAAAACATGTTCTAAAGTTTTAGAGCAAATAACGCAATCAAAAAAATTATCGCTAACAGGTATATTACAAATATCGGCTTCAACATATTTTAGATTTTTGCCGCCTGTTAAATTTTCGCCAATATAAATATCCATCCCATAAGTTTCAAATCCAAGCTCGGCAATTTTTTGCGTTAAAAAACCGCGGCCGCAAGAAATATCGCAAATACGGTTAAAACTTTTTTTATTGACTTTTAGGAAATTTAAGATATAGTCCAATCCTTTTGCAGTGAGATCGCTTTCCCTTTTTATCGTATCAGCTGTAGAAACATAAACTTGTTTTATTTCCTCTTTGGTTAAGTAGGGAAGGCGGTCTTTGAAGTTCATATAAATTTCCGCTTTTTTCCCAAAAGCTAATTTCATCAAAGGACTCATAAAAGCTCGGCAATCCCGTAAAATTGGCGGGACGAAATTGTCTAAGACAAAGTTTATTTTTGAGGTGATGTCTTTTTTTAGTTTCAAGTTAATTCTCCTTTAAATTTTATAAAAATAAAAAAATGATGATTTTTATTTTATCATTTTAGCGCTTTATTTCTTAAATATCTTTTTAGGTTTAAGAAATTTTAGTGCCATTTTAAAATTGAAATAACACGCAGCTCAGTGCAATGGTGTGGAGAATTAATAAAAAAGACGAAAAAAGATTCTAAACAAAAGGATAGGAGTAGAAGTTCCCAAAGTTTAAGAAAAGAATAGAGAATAGTTAAGAGTTTTTTAAACAAACAACAAAACTAGATAAAAAGTTTGCGGTGCAGCAGGCGCAAACAATTCTTGAGTTATCAATGGAAAAGGCAAATGGAAAGAGGGGGTAGGGGCACAAACTTTGCTTTGCACACCTACCCCCTCTTAGAAACTTCTATAAGCGGCTAAAGGTTTGAGTATTTTTATTTTTTAGCGGCGGTTGTTTTTTTAGGCGGACTCTGAGATTTTTTTGTTTGCGCCGTTTGGGTTTTAGGTTTAGGAGCAGGCGCAGGTTTGGCTATTGCTTGGTTTAAAAAGACCTCGTCTGTAAAGAGGCTTTTGGCGAGGCCGTCCCAAACCGAAACTTCCTCTTGACCGAGACGCCAGAAGGCAATATTTTTAATTTTGAGATCATAATAAATTTTTGAACGTTTCATAATAGTTAAAGAATTTTCATAATAGACTGTCACATTTACCGTTTGTTGATATGTAAAATAAGGAATATCGTCTTTAACGTTTACATTTGCAATTTTTTTGCTTGCGATTAAGTTTGCAATGCCTTCATGTTTATAAGCGCGGGAGGGGTTTATATTTGCCCAAGCTCTGCCGTAAAAGGGCATGCCCATTACAATTTTTTGGACAGGAATATGCGCCAGAGCGTATTGCGCCACTTGCGCGCACCAAGCAAAAGACGCTATGGGACCCGGGGAGCTTGTGCTCCAATGTTCATCATATGCCATAATTATTACGCGATCTACTATGCCTGCAATTTTTTCGTATTCATAGGCATCGTCTACGTATTTTGTTCTGGCTCCAATTGCGATGCTCAAAGGTTTTGGAGAAATGCGTTC
>JAITCX010000017.1 GCA_031282945.1 Elusimicrobiota bacterium | reverse complement strand
TTTTTGCATCTTGGCTGGAGGGTCCTATCGCCGCCTGCCTTATCACAAAAACTTGATGGTTCTCCCATTGCACTGGACCTGCGGCATTATAAGACACTTGCGCAGAACTCTTTTGCTCTTGAGCAAAAACAGAATCTTGCGCAAAATTGAAAAATAAAACAACAAAAAAAATAACTGCAAAAAACTTAACCATAATATGTTACTAAACCCTCAAATTCGCTTATGGAAGCGCTGATTTCCTCAAGTTCTGAACCCGCAATAGGGGAAATATTATAATAGTTGCGCAAGTCAGCTTTATGAGGCTGCGTGGAAAATACAACAAATCCTACTGCAATGCCCGCCGCGGCTAGAGCGCCGCTCAATCTCAAGGTCTTAGCCAAATTCCAAATAGATTTCTTTTTTCTGCTAGTTTTTTCAAAAATATCCATAATAACATTTAAAGGCAAGCTTTGAACTTCTTTGTCTTGCGCGATAGTATTAAATGTCAATACCGCTCTCTGACAAGCAGGGCAAAATGCCAAATGTTGTTTAAACTCTTTTACTTCCTCTTCTGAAAGCTCGCTATACAAATATAAAGGAAGATTATTGCAAATATTCATTATATACCTCCGGACTCCTTTGAGCTAAAATTCTTCTTAGCTTCTTTAACGTTCTGCTAAATTTAGACAGGAGCGTTCCTATGGGTTTTTTTTGCATTGCGGCAATTTCAGCAAAAGTGAAATTGTCTTTCAACGCCACCAGCTCCCTCTCATCCATAGATAACTTTCCAAGCGCATCATTTATTGCTTCTTTCTGCGCATTTTCTATCAAGACTTTTAGGGGGGAAGGGGAATTGTCGGAGATTGTGTCAAGAAGAGAAAACTCATCTTCATCCTGATTTTCTAAGGGAACAAGCCTTTTGGAATTTTTCCTGAAATAGTCCATGGTTAGATTTCGGGCTAAAGTGAATAACCAATTTTTTAGCTTATTCTCCTCATTATATTTATGGAGAGTTCTAAAAATCTTCACAAATAAGTCTTGACATATATCGCTTGCCGTGTCTGGATTTTTTACAATAGACAGGATATATGTGTAAACATGAGCCTGATACCGCAGTACAATTTCTTCAAATGCCTTGCTGTCCCCATTTTTGAATCTTGAAACTAATTGAGCATCTGTTAATTTTTTATCCATAATATACTAACGCCCCCTTTACCTAAAATTATTGCATTAAAACTATATTTTTTGTGAGATGGTTAAGTTGTTGATATCAAGTGTATAAAATTCTATTTTAGCCTGATTAAATAAATCTACATAACTTTTATCTGGGTAGGGCTGGCCTGCTATAACTTTTATTATTCCTGCATTAATTATCATTTTTGCGCACAAAACGCAAGGGGAGTGGGTGCAGTAAAGAGTTGCGCCGACAAGGCTTGTTCCCATCACAGATCCTTGAATTATTGCATTTTGTTCCGCATGAATTGCACGGCAAATCTCATGTCTTTGACCGGATGGGATTTTCAATTGATCGCGCAGGCATCCTAATTCTAGGCAGTCTGGGAGGTTTGCAGGAGCGCCGTTATAGCCTGTGGAAAGTATGCGTTTATTTTTCACTATAACGCACCCCACATGATGTCTTAAACAGGTGGAACGCTCGGCGGCAAGCCATGCTAATTTCATAAAGTATTGGTCCCAATCGGGACGTCTTTGAATTTGGTTTTGCATAATAGGATAATTAAAACAAAATGCGTCCAAAGCGTCAAGTTGTTTTTTAATTTTTTAACTCAAACTCACATTTCCAAATGCAATTCAATATTAGTTGTTATTGGTTTAATTCTATACCTTATAATTTTTATTTTATTTGCAGGCAGCCCGTTTTTTAGCATTTCTCTATACACATTTTGCGCCCAAGTCAATTTTAAATTGTCCAGACGTTTAGTTTCCTCATCTTGCGATACATTTAAATATAATTTTATTGTTACGGCTTTATATTCTCTATTTGAGTGCATCAATTTTTTCACAAAATATTTTACCGCCTGTTTATCTTTCAGGCTCAGCTCCTGCGCTTCTATGGGCGATTCTAATTCGGGCAGTTTCGGCGTATCTCCTCTCAATGCATATGTTATGTTAAACTGGCCGCCGTAATTTGCAAAGCTGTGCGACAATCGCCCGTAGCCCATCACCCCAACTCTTATATCATTTCCAATATTGACGTTTAGCCCGCCGCTCAAACCATAAAATAATTCATTTACTCTATCGCTTTCCACCTGCATTATAGAATTTTCTATGGACGTAAACCTCACTTGAAACGTTGGATCTTTAGCTAGCATTATGCCTGCATATCCTCTGGCGAAAACATCTATAAAATTATATTTGCTTTTAATTTGGGCGCCGAGAAGTCCTTGCGCTTTTGTCCAACTTGCCTGCTCAAAAGTTAAATCTGTGATCAAACCGCCATGCTCGGCAATTTCGCTAAATTTGTTTTGGCTTGCCTCAAGCAAAATAAAGGGACCCGCTTTAGCAACACGCATATCAAAATCATAACTTGCATTTAATGCCGTTTCAATGCTTACAATATTAAACTCTGCAACGGGATTATAATTCTCCTCCATTTCTATAATGCGGCTGGTGTTTACATTTGCATAACGCAGGCCTGCCAAAAACTGCAAATTAAAATTCGCAATATTTGTATTTTCATAAATGCCCAAAGCCAAATCGTTTACGCTTGCTTTGCTTTGATCCTGAGTAAACTCTTTTGTATTTGCATTTGCATAGACGCCTAATCTGGTTATCATTGAGCCGAACCTTGCGCCTAAAAAATCTACTCCAATATCGGCGCCCGTATTTATCATTCTAAATTTTCCAAGCGTTTGTTCATGTTTAGAAAATTCCAAAACTGAATAGTTTGCATCCGCCCAAACTTTTCCAATAGACGCCTCTTGTTGAATTTGATTAAACAAAAACTCGCTGTTTAATTGCGTTTGCGCCGCAAAAATATTTATCGTAAAAACTCCCGACAAACTATCCAATGCTTTGCGCCTTTTATCCATGCTCAACTTACTTAAAGGAATTTTTAAACGCCCGTCCCCATTTACAATCTCTTCTACGGCCTCGCGGTTGGGCGAATTTTCATTGTCTTCCTCAATATCAGGCGGCTTAATATTTTTTATAAAAAGTTTTCCATTGTCGTATCGCAAACTATATAATTTTTCATCATAATCAAAAGCTTTAGACCCTAAAATAGTAAACGTTTGGGAGGAGCTTGCTATTATTATTGGAATTTCATTTTCAGTTAAATCTAAGGGATTCGCATCTTTTATTGTCAATTTATAACCCGAAAATATTGTAACCGAAGAAGCAAAAATTTGATCTGCAATTGCAGATTTAAAATCTATATCCAATGCTAAATTTGACCGCATTAAGATAACCCCTGCGTACAATTTCGACCCCGCTTTATCATCTTGCAAAGATAAACTTGACCCATAATTCATATTTAAATAATTTACGCTGCTTATTGCGCTTTTAAAATTTAACCGCCCAGCTAAAACATTAAAATCATTTTCAATTATTGACGGCGCCCCCTGAAAACTAACTTCCCCTTGATCTCTCTTTTCAAGCGTCCCTAAACCTTGCGTTCTTAGCCCATTTGCCAATAGCGCGCCGTTGTCAAAAACTATCACAGAATCTGCATCCTGCAAAGTTATATCATTGGGTTTATCTTGCGAGAAATTATTGCTGAAATTAATATTTCCGCTTAAATGAATTGTAGAATTATTATCTGCATTTATTGCCGCGCCCATTAATTGATTGGTATTTTTAAAATTTGCAAGACTTATATTTTTAAAAGTTACTACTTTATTTTGCAAATCGAAAAAAGCGTTTTCTAGTTTTTGCGCATTTAAACCAAACCCATTTCCATTAATTATAAAAGCGGCTTTGGCTTGAGTTTGGGAAAGCGGCGCATCGCCTACGCTCCTAGCTAATAAATTGTTTTGTAAAATTATCTCGTCATTTTCCACCCACATTGCATTTTGATAAAAGTTTACAAAGTCGTTCCATGCCGACACCCTAGCTTGATCTGGATTTTGCGAACTTTCCGAATTTCTAAAACGCGCAAAAATGCTATTTTCAGTTTGAAAAATAAAATATCTCTCCTCATCTGCCGAAACCGCCGTCCCTGTTATCGCTTGCCCTTGCGCTAGTATCGTTATAAAATTTTGATTGGTTAAAATATTTAATGAAAATTTATTTGTATCAGTTAAATTTATATCCTCTAAAACTATAAGCCTATCAGCCGCATTTGCATTTACGTCCATTTCTATTGCGCCGCCTAAATTTAAAGTTTCAATGTAGAGCCTATCGTTTGGATTGGAATTTACCAGCGTTATAGATCCTTGTTCTAAAATATTTAAATTTTTTATTGTGGAACTGCTGTTTTTTAAAATTACATTTCCCTCTGCAATAGTAAAAGAATTTTGAATATTTACCTCGCCTGCAAATACGCTATTTCCATTTACAAAAATTGAACCTGCTCCGTTTTGGCCGCCTGCCGTCCTTATTCCATTTGCAAAATTATTGTTTCCCAATAAATGCATAACTGCATTTGCCTCAAGAGCAATATCGTTTAATATTGTTTGGGCGGTATTGTTTTTAAATGTGATATTAGAATTGTAAAAATATATTTCGCTGTCGTTTATAAAAACAGCGCCCCCAAAATCTTGCGCTTTATTGTTTGTAAAAGCCGCTGTGGAATTTGTAAAAACAATGCTGGACTTATTGTTTGCAAAAACTGCCGCGCCGTTTAGACCTGAAATATTATTTGTAAAATTTAAATTGGAATTTTCAAAAGAAAGCAGACTGTTTTCAAGATAAAAAACTTCTTGCGCTATATTTTGCGAAAACGCCGCTTTTGCGCCTATAAAACGCATTTGAGCGTTATCGTTTGCAGAGATAATAGTTGCGCCGTTATTTTGTGTAAAATTTATTGCCCCTGTAAAAATAATTGTGGAATTTTGGACATTAAAAACAATGCCCGCATCGCTATTATTGTTTTGCGAAAACTTTGTAAATGAGATGTTTTTAAAAGTTGCGCTTGAGCTAAAATCATTGCCGCCGAAAACAAAACCCAAATATCCAATAATATTATTTGCCGCATTTAATGTTTTATTTGCCCCGTCTATTGTCAAAAAGTTTCCTTGAGTCTGCCAAAAAGGAATTGGCAAAACTTCCACAGAAGCGTTTAAAACTGAATATGCATAGGGCGTTACAATATCATAATCTTTGGCATTTCTAAATTGCGCCGCAAAAATATTCCAATCTCCATTGGGCGTTAAAAACAAAGAATTATTTAAAGCCGTTACGCTGTATTTTTCACCGACTATTAAATTCTGTTCGGTTTTTATCTCTCCCCCCGCCGTTAAAATTTCTATGGACTTTTTTTGGCCTGACCCTTGGCCGATTTGATTGATAGATAAAATAGAACCTTTTAAAAATTCGGCGTTTGAGCCGACAGAAATTTTATCGCTTGTCAATGTATTAAAGTTTACATCAATAGTCCATATGCCGCCCAAAACAAAATCCTCTATTATATTGATATTATCAACGGCATTGCCGTTTTGCATAAGTAAAGTTGCATTTTCTAAAACATTTAATTTTGAAACGCTTGAAACATTTGATTTAAATGCCGCGCTTCCCTGTGTGATAGTAAAAGTATTTAATAGGGAGCTTTCTTTTTCAAAAGTAATTAACCCTTCATCCGTTTTTAAAAGCATTGCATTTTGCGCGCCGTTTGTTTTTAAACCGTTTATAAAAGTATTGGCGCCTGAAAAAATTATGGAGCTGTTTTCATCCAGATAAATGTCATTGAGATAGATATTATTTAAAGAGTCAATTGCAGTATTGCTTGAAAAATTTACGACTGCATTTATAAAAGTTATTAAACTCATCTCTGCAAAAATTGCGCCGCCTGCCGCGCTTGCGGCATTGCTTGTAAACGTTATATTGCCGACAAATGTAAGACTTGAATTTTGAGTATTTATCGCGGCGCCAGATTTTGCGTCTGCAGTTACAAAATTTTTCAATATTATATTGGAAAATGTAATGCTGGACTTGTTTAAAACAAAACCCAAATCATTTTCCCAAGCCGAATTCAATGCATTATTATTTCCAACAATTAAAAGCTGCTCAGCTGAGGTAGAACCTAAAGGTAAAACGGCAGTTTTAAATTCATCGGCGGCATTTAAGTTTTCGCTAAGCGCCATCTCTCCCACGCCCGTAAAATTTTTAAACTGCGCCGCAAAAACATTCCATGTGCCGTCTAAACTTAAATATAATGAATGCCCCTCATAAGTTATCCTATAACCAATATCAACTTTTAAATTTTTCGCTTCCTCCGTTATTGTCTGCGCCCTAAGAAATTCTAATCCAATATTTGACGGCGCTCCAAATCTAGCCACGCTCAAATTAGAACCGCTCTCTGCTGTAAAAATTCCGTCAATCCAAATTAAATCCGCTATTGCTTTTTCAAAATTTACATCTACCGCCAAAGCGCCCGCCAAATTAAAATCCCCTGTAACATAAAGCGTACTTGCCGCAACTCCATTTTGTAAAGATAAACTGCCGTCTGCTCCAATATCTATTGAGGCGGCGGTTGAAATATTGGACTTGAAATTTACCGCTCCATTTAAAACATTGAGATCTTTTATAATGCTAGAACTAAAATTTATTACCGCGCCGTTATCAATAACCGCATTATTTAAAACTGACCGCTGATAAAAATTTACAATTCCCGCTCCAGCGTTGATATCATTTAAAAATGCCGTCTGGTAAAAATTTATCTCTCCCGCGCTCATCTCAATATCGGCTAAAAAACTTTGGGAGCTAAAATTTATCGTGCCAGTATTTAATGTGAGTTTTTGCAAAATCGTAGTAGAACTAAAATTTATTGTGGAATTATTTTGGACAATAACCGCCCCGTTTATCAAAGCTTGACCATGAAAGTTTAAATTTGAATTATTTATCTCTAAATCTTTTAAAAAACTTTGGGAGCTAAAATTTATCGACCCAGTATTTAATGTGAGTTTTTGCGAAATTGTCGTGGAGCTAAAATTTATTGTGGAATTATTTTGGACAATAACCGCCCCCTTTATCAAAGCTTGACCATAAAAGTTTAAGTTTGAATTATTTATCTCTAAATCTTTTAAGAAACTTTGCGAACTAAAATTTATCGTTCCAGTATTCAATGTAAGTTTTTGCAAAATTGTCGTGGAGCTAAAATTTATAGCTGAATTATTTTGGACAATAACCGCTCCGTCTATCAAAGTTTGACCATAAAAGTTTAATTTTGCATTGTCTGCCTCTAAACCCTTTAAAGAACTGTAGGAATTAAAATTTATAGCTGAATTATTTTGGACAATAAGCGCCCCGTCTATCAAAGTTTGACCATAAAAATTTAATTTTGCATTGGAAGCATTTAATGCGTTTAAAGAACTTTGCCCGTTGAAATTTATTATCCCGCCTGAAACATTTAATGAAATTTGCGCCCCGTCAAATATCCCATTAAAATTTACCGTCCCGTTATCGGTTTTTTCCATTAAGCCAATTCCCGAAATTCTCAAGGAGCTTGTAAAAGTATTATTTCCTAAAAGTCTTATTGTGGAATTTGCGTCTGCAA
>JAITCX010000009.1 GCA_031282945.1 Elusimicrobiota bacterium | reverse complement strand
TGCCCTCACCCAGGCGGGCGTGACAGTACAGACTGCTGTCAGTCACGTTAAAAGTAGAGTCGGCGCGGGGGCGAAAAAAATTTTCGCAAGCGCGGCGCCGCAAAATCAAAAGGTAGCGCAAAACGAAAATAAAGAAATAAGTTTAAATAGTGTTAATTTTCTGTCTCTCTTTTGTAGAAAAGAGAAGTAAGTTGCATGTGTCGTTTTTTTATTTCTTTTAGTAAAAGAAATTTCTGTCTCTCTTTCTCAAAGGGAGAATAAAATTTTAAGTGTTGTTGGTTTTTGTTTCTTTTGGTAAAAGAAATTTCCGTCTCTCTTTTCCAAAGAGAGAATAAAGTTATAAATGCCGTTAAGATTTTTTGTTTCTTTTTTTAAAAACAGAAAGAGATTTTGCCGTCATTAGAGAGAGCGGGCGTAGCTGGAATTCCCGTATGGCGCAATATCAAAATGGGTCTGTTTTTTGCATTTAGTTTCATTTCATTTAAAGAGAGGCAGGGTTAAACTCTGCAATTCAAGGTGGCACCGCGGATATAAAGATCCGTCCTTGACATAAAATGTTGAGGGCGGATTTTTTATTTTTAGTCTGCCCGATACAAAGGAGAATTTATGTTTAAACCTACAGTAGACGAGGCGAAACCTTTTTTAAAAGACTATAAAGTAATTCCCGTCTGTAAAGAAATTTTTGCCGACATCAAAACGAGCGTGGAAGTTTTAAGAAATTTTATGGCGCAAAACAAAAAATGTTATTTATTGGAAAGCGTCGAAACCACGCGCCATTGGGGACGCTATTGCTTTTTAGGTTATGACCCGCGCAAAACAATACGATGCAATGACGGCGTCGTTTCTATCCAAGAGGACGGTAAAATTTGGCGCCAGAAAACAGAAAATCCCAATGAAGTTTTACGTAAAATTTTAGCCGAGTATAAAAGTCCGCGCTTAGATTTTCTGCCTCCTTTTACCGGCGGTCTCGTTGGGTATTTTTCTTATGATTATGTTAAGTATACGCAGAAAACTTTAAACTTGGAAAATGACAATAGCCAAAATTTTGATGATTTTAAATTGATGCTTTTTGATAAAGTTATAGCTTTTGACAATATAAAACAGAAAATTTTTATCATCGTAAATGTCCCTGCCGAAAATTTTGAAGTTGAATATGAAAATGCAAAAAAAGAAATAGAAAAGATCCAAAAGTTTTTGGAGATGCCCGTTACAAAAGAAGTTTTTTGCTCAAAGATAAAATCTGAGTTTAAAATGCTCTATGACAAACAAACTTTTGAGAAAATGGTTGAAAAAATAAAACATTATATTTATGAAGGCGATATTTTTCAGGCTGTTATTTCAAATAGATTGGAAGCTGATTTTGAGGGTCATCTTTTGCAGGCTTATAGATTTTTACGGACTCTAAATCCCTCTCCTTATATGTTTTATTTAAATTTCGGCGATATGGAAATTGCGGGCGCAAGTCCAGAAACTTTGGCGGCATTGAGAAATAGACAGCTTACAAGTTATGCTCTTGCGGGGACTTGTCCAGCTGGAAAAACTATAGAGGAAGACAATGCTTTAACTGACGCTTTATTAAAAGATGAAAAAGAATTGGCGGAGCATAATATGCTTGTGGATTTGGCTAGAAATGATTTAGGAAAAGTCAGCGAGTTTGGAAGCGTTAAAGTTGTTGAATATAAAAAGATTTTAAAGTTCGCTTATGTTTCGCATTTAGCTTCGATGGTATGTGCAAAATTGCAAAAAGGTTTTGATGCGTTGGATGCATTGGAAGCTGTTTTGCCTGCAGGAACGCTTTCAGGCGCTCCTAAAAAAAGAGCTTGTGAAATTATAAATGAATTGGAAAAACATAAGCGCGGCGTGTACGGCGGAGCGGTGGGCTATATAGATTTTGCAGGAAATATGGACACTTGCATTGCCATAAGAATTATCGTTTTGCAAAATGAAAAAATTTACGTTCAGGCGGGAGCGGGAGTTGTGGCCGACAGTAAACCTGAAAAAGAATTTGAGGAATGCGTTCATAAAGCGAAAGCGTCTTTAAAAGCTGTTTATTGCGCACAGGAGGAAAAATGATTTTAATAATAGACAATTATGATAGTTTCACTTATAACTTATATCAAATGATAGGAGCGGTAGACCCCAACATAACAATTATAAAAAATGATGAGATGACTTGCCAGCAAGTTGATGCATTGGAACCGACTCATTTAATTATTTCGCCCGGTCCCGGCCGCCCCGATAAAGCGGGGATATGCGAGGAAGCGGTACTTTATTTTAAAGGCAAGATACCTATTTTGGGAATTTGTCTCGGCCATCAGGCGATATGCGAAGTTTTTGGAGCGCGCATAACTTACGCAAAAAGTTTGGTGCATGGCAAAACATCCAATATACACATTGCAAACGGCAGTCCAATTTTTAAAGGGCTTGCGCCGATAATAACGGCGGCGCGCTATCATTCTTTAATAGTGGAAAAGGGGAGTCTGCCCGATGATCTTTTGGTGATAGCTGAAGATGACGATGGGCAGGTTATGGGGGTAAAACATAGAAACTATGAAATTTATGGACTGCAGTTTCATCCAGAATCTATTTTAACTAAAAATGGAAATTTGATAATTGAAAATTTTTTAAAAATTTCTAACGGGGGCGGAAAATGATTCAACAGGCAATTTATGAAATTGTCAATGGAAAAAATTTGACAATAGATAATACAAAATCCGTGATGAACGAAATTATGGAAGGCAAAGCCACCGATGCGCAGATTGCCTCTTTTTTAACTTCTATGCGTTTAAAGGGAGAAACTATTGAGGAGATTACAGCTTGCGCAATGGTTATGCGCGATAAATGCCAAAAACTAACTCCCAAAGGAGATGTGCTGGATATTGTTGGAACGGGCGGAGACGAGCTATGCACTTTTAATATTTCAACTATCGCGTCTTTTGTGATTGCGGCCTCCGGGATACCTGTTGCAAAACATGGCAATAGAAGCGTTTCAAGCAAATGCGGAAGCGCGGACGTTTTGGAAGCTTTGGGAGTAAATATTATGCTTACTCCCCAACAATGCCAGCAAGTTCTTGAAAAAATTGGAATATGTTTTTTGATGGCGCAGACTTTTCATTTGTCAATGAAATATGTTTCGAAAGTTAGACGTGAACTCGGCATTAGAACGATTTTTAATATTCTCGGCCCTCTTGCAAATCCAGCCCGCGCAAATTATGAGCTTATTGGAGTTTATGACGAAAATCTCGTTGAGCCGATGGCAAATGTTTTGGCAAATCTTGGAGTAAAACGCGCTATGGTAATCCATGGTCATGACGGTTTAGACGAAATAACGCTCTCTGATGCCACAACAATTTGCGAGGTCTCCGACAAAAAGTTAAATAGCTTTTTTATTACGCCTGAACAGTTTGGATTTAAGCGTTGCGCTCTGGCTGAATTGATAGGCGGAACTCCAAATGAAAATGCAGAAATTGCAAAAAGCATATTAAGCGGCGCCAAGGGGCCAAAGAGAGATATTGTAGTTTTAAACGCCGCAATTTGCATGTATATGTTTTATAATAATAAAACTATTAGGCAGTGCATTCAAATGGCTTGTGATATTTTGGACTCTAAAAAAGCATTGGAAAAATTAAATGAATTTATAAAAGTTTCAAATGAGTTTAGTAAATGATATTGGATAAAATTGTCAACTCAACTAAGCTGCGTTTGCAAAAAGAAAAAGAAGTAAAAAGTTTTGAGCAAATGAAAAAAGAAGCTTTGGCTCTGCCGCTAAGAGCCAA
>JAITCX010000004.1 GCA_031282945.1 Elusimicrobiota bacterium | reverse complement strand
GATATGAGGAAGGCATTGGAATTGAAGGATTTCTATCTAGGCGGAGCGCCTAATATACAAGAAGCAAAAGAACTTATTGAAAAAAACCATTTATCTGATGATATAGAATTTTCAAGTTTAATAAAAGCTAGGGAATCTGTTAACAAAATTCAATCAAGAGAGGTGAACATATCGCTATTGAGCAATACTAAAAAAACATTGAAAATCATTGCAGATATCAAGATTCCTTCAATTTTTAATATAAGCGCTGATATTGAAACAATAACGAAAAGCAAAGAAGAATTTATTTCAAAGGTTTGCGTAGAATTTTAAAGCGCTTTTTCTTTTATTAAGGGAAATCATTAAACCTATTTCTTAAAAGTTTAATTTTTTAAGGGACTTGCGGGGCTTGGCAGGGGGGCGGCGTTTTCGCCGCCCCCCTGCCCGTTTAAAAACCCGCTGACAAACATTTGCAAAATTTTATTTCACTTTAAGAAATTAATTTTATCTTGCGCAGAAAATCTAAACTTTAATGAGCGGGTTTTAAAAACGGTTTGCGCCTGCGGTTTGGCGCAAACAAGCCCCAGATTTAGCGGCGCATGGTGAAAATTAGATTTTAGGAAAAGCTAAAAAAGTTGAGGTTTGAAAATAGAATTTAAGAGTTTAAAAAATGATTTTTGATACGCGTGGTGTTTTTAAGGAATAAGGGAAAAAATTTTTAAGTAATAGTGGCGCATCTGGCGTTGTTGTTTGTTTTGTGTTATGGTGTGTTTTGTCTTTGTTGTTGGTCTTTGTTTTTGTCGTGTCGTGCCCTCTCGGGCGCTCTTTTTATTTTTTAGCCTAGCGTAAGCGGCAAAGCGCCTGTCTATGCGAGAATTTTTTTTCGCCAAGAGAGCAGGGAAACTGCAAGTTTCCCTGCTCTCACCCAGGTGGCGTGACAGTACGGAATGCTGTCTGTCACGTGGAAAAGTAGATTTTGCGCGGGGGCGAAAAAAATTTTCGCATGGCGCGTGGCTAAAAAATAAAAAATGAGTGCAAAACAAAAATAAAGAAATAAGTTTAAAGAGCGTTACTTTTCTGTTTTTCTTTATAGAAAAAAGAAATAAGTTGCAAGTGTCGTTAGAAGTTTTTGTTTCTTTTGGCAAAAGAAATTTCTGCCTCTCTTTTCCCAAAGAGAGAATAAACTTTTGAAGAGCCGTTAGTTTTTCTGCTTCTCTTTTCAAAAAGAGAAACAATTTCCCACTCTTTTTTGCAAAAGAGACGCCCCCGCCTCCCTTGACAATTCCTCCTGCAAAATGATAAACTAGCGCTCAAACCTCAAGAGCGCTAATGCCATCCGCCCTCTGTTAACGCTATTATATTGGGAGACAATATGCAATAATTTGCGGGGTTTTAGCGGTTATTAAGTGAGAGTGACAAATTAGGATGTGATGAAAAGAGGGGTTACTACTATGAGATCTATTTCCGCAGAAATTGTTGCTGAGAGAAAGCTTAAAATACTAAGCGCTATAATTCACCATTATGTTAAAACTGTCAAGCCGGTCGGCTCGGATGTTTTAATAGAACAATACGGCATAGAGCTATCGCCCGCCGCTGTGCGCAACATTATGGCTGAACTTGAAAAAGAAGGCCTTCTTACTCATCCGCATACTTCCGCCGGCAGACTCCCAACGGATTTGGGCTATCGGGCTTATGTGGATTCAATTGTTAGAATACAAGAATTTGCGCTGGATCAAAAACAACAATTGATCAGAGAATTTGAGCAGAAAAATCAGGAAATAGAGGATGTTCTGTCGGAAACTTCAAAAATTTTATCGGCGGTAAGCAGATGCATGGGCTTTGTTACAACTCCAAAAGTTTTGTGCGATATCGTAAGAACGGTAGAACTCATCAGCATAGATCCTTCCGAAATTTTGGTGATCTTAATAACCCATACAGGCTCGGTAAAACATAAACGTCTTAAACTCGCGGCTGAACCTCTGCAATTGCTGCGCTTAAGAGAATTTTTAAATGCAAAACTGCGGGGCGTGCCTTTGGTAAATGTAAATGAAATGATTATAAAAGAAGTGGCGGATTTTGCAAGAAATGAGGTTGCCATTGTAAATTTGGCGCAGGCAGTGTCGGAAGCTTTTTATGACTTGCGCGATGATCTTTTTATAGGCGGGGCTTCTGAGGCGATTGAACGTGAATTTGAACTGCCCGCATTTGATGATTTTGCATCTATAAAGTCCATAATAAAACTCAATAAAAATAAAGAGCGCCTCATTGAAATAATTAATAAAAATTTTGATGCGGAACTTGCAAAACAAAATGACAGCAATCCCGTGAGCGTTAAAATTGGAGTAGAAAATAGTTTGCAGGAACTAAAAGATTTAAGCATGGTTACAACCGTCTATAAAGACGGCGATAGAGCGGTCGGCGTTTTGGGAATTATTGGACCTAAACGTATGGAATATGAAAAAATGATAACGCTCGTCAGCGGCGTTTCAAAAATGCTCAATGAGGTTTTAAGCCAAAGCAGTTAAGGAGAGTAAGTAAAATGTCAAAGGAAAAAGAAGAAGTTGAAAAAAACGAAAAACAAGACGGCCAAGATAAAGCGGAAAATTTAAACGGCGCCTCTAAGGACGCCGCCGCCGCAGAGCCGAAAAATGAAGTTGAAAAGTTGAAGCTTGCGCTTTTGGCAAAAGAAAACGAAGTTAAAGATTATTACGAGCAGATTATAAGGCTTAAAGCGGAATTTGAAAATTTTAGAAAACGCAGCGATAAGGAAAAGCGGGAGTTTTTGGATTACGGCAAAGAAAAAATTTTGCTCAAACAAATTGCTATAGACGATGTTTTAACGCAGGCCATAAAAAGCGCCAAAAACGGCGGCAAATTAGCGGATATCATAATAGGCTTAGATATGGTAAGCCATGAATTTACCAAAATGTTGAAAGAGGAGGGAGTTGAGGAAATTGAAGCTAAAACTTTTGACCCGAAAACTTGCGACGCTCTTGATTATAAAGAAAGTTCGCAACCTGAAGGAACAGTCCTTGAGGTGTGCCAGAAGGGCTATAAAATGAACGGCAGAGTTATAAGGTATGCAAAAGTTATAGTTGCAAAAGCTAAAACAAAAGGGGAAACAGAATCTGAAGCAAATGCAGAAAAGCCGCAAACGCAAGAAGACGTTAAAAGCGGTCAAAATGAAGACGGCGTAAAAAAAAAATCGGCGCAAGAATGCGCGAGCGCGCAAAACAATACTTCAGCGCAGCCGCAAGAGGCGCTAGAGAAAGATTTGCGCTAAGAAGTTTGGGAAAAAAGGATAAATAATATCGTCAGATTTATTGACGATTGGGAGGAGAACAAAATGTCTAAAATTATTGGTATTGACTTAGGAACATCAAATTCCGCCGCTGCCGTTATGGAAGGGGGAAAAACAACCCTAATTCCGTCAGCAGAGGGAACGACGCTTGGAGGCAAAGCCTTTCCGTCTTATGTTGCATTTACAAAAGACGGCCAGCTTTTAGTGGGCGAGCCCGCAAGACGCCAAGCTGTCACAAATCCAGAGGGAACTGTAAGCGGTTTCAAAAGAAAAATGGGGACGGACTATAAATATAAAATTTACGGTAAAGAGTATACTCCTCAACAACTTTCCGCTTTTGTTTTGCAGAAAATTAAAAAAGATGCAGAGGCATTTTTAGGCCAGCCTGTAGCAAAAGCCGTCATAACCGTGCCTGCATATTTCAATGATAATCAAAGACAAGCCACAAAAGATGCAGGAGAAATTGCAGGTCTTGAAGTTGTGCGTTTGGTCAATGAGCCGACGGCCGCCGCGCTTGCTTACGGCATAGATAAAATTGGCACAGAGCAGAAAATTTTGGTATTTGATTTAGGCGGCGGAACCCTTGATGTAACCATAATGGAAATGGGCGCCGAGGGAACCTTTGAGGTTTTGTCAACTTCCGGCGACACTCAGCTTGGCGGAACGGATATGGACAATGCCCTCATAAATTATATTGCCGATGATTTCAAAAAAACAACAGGCATAGATTTGAGAAGCGATAAAATGGCGATGCAGCGTTTGAAAGAAGCCGCTGAAAAAGCAAAAATTGAACTTTCCAGCGTTATGGAAACCGATATTAATTTGCCTTTTATCACAGCTGATGCGCAGGGTCCAAAACATTTGACGATGAAATTTACCCGCGCTACTTTGGAAAATCTCGTAAGACCCATTGTGGAGAGATGCCGTCCTTCATTAGATCAAGCTATCAAAGATGCAAAACTTACGAAAGCTGATATCACAAAAATAATTACAGTCGGCGGCCCGACCAGAATGCCGATAGTGCAGAAATTTGTTGAAGATTATGTCGGCAGAAAAATTGAGCATGGTATAGATCCAATGGAATGCGTTTGCTTTGGAGCGGCTATTCAAGCGGCAGTTTTAACAGGCGATGTAAAAGACATTTTGCTTTTGGATGTAACGCCTTTGACGCTTGGACTTGAGACGATGGGCGGCGTGCGCACTCCTTTAATAGAGAGAAACACAACGGTTCCCGTCAAGAAAACGCAAATATTTTCTACAGCCGCTGACAGCCAGCCAGCTGTGGAAATAAATGTTTTGCAGGGCGAGCGCCCAATGGCCAAAGACGATTTGTCGCTTGGCAGATTTACATTGGACGGAATTCCGCCGGCGCCGCGCGGCGTGCCGCAAATTGAAGTGACTTTTGATATTGACGCAAACGGAATTTTAAATGTAAGCGCAAAAGATTTGGGAACGGGCAAAGCGCAGTCCATAAAAATTAGCTCTTCTACCAAACTCTCAAAAGACGATATAGATAAATATGTCAAAGAGGCTCAAGCTTTTGCATCTGAAGATGAAAAACGCAAAGAGGAAATTGAAGCCAGAAATGAAGCTGACGCTTTAGTTTATAATGTTGAAAAAACGCTCAAAGATCATGGCGATAAAATTTCTCCAGATGAACGCCTAAATGTAGAGCAGGCTTTAAGCTCAACAAAAGAAGCTTTGAAGGGATCGGATACTCAAGCGATAAAAACTGCGAAAGATAATCTTACAACGGCTTCGCATAAACTTGCTGAAGAGGTTTATAAAGCCTCTCAAAATGCCGCAGGAGCAGGCGGCGCGGCAGGGTCGAGCGGCGGAGCGCAGCAGGATGCAGGATCGGCGGGAGCTGCCGGCAATACAGGCGAGCAAGCTCCAAACGGCGATCAAGTTGTGGATGCCGAGATAGTTGACGACGACACAAAAAAGTAAGCATATAACAATTGCGGTCTAAACTTGCTCAGGCAGGTTTAGACTGCTTTTGTATTTAAAGAGGTCAAAATGAAACGCGATTATTATGAAACGCTTGGCGTGCCAAAAAGCGCGACTGCCGACCAAATAAAGTCTGCATACCGCAAGCTCGCTTTGCAATATCATCCTGACAAAAATCCGGGCGATAAAGCCGCGGAGGAAAAATTTAAAGAAATAAATGAAGCTTACGATGTGCTTTCTGACGAGAAAAAGAAAAAGCAATACGATACTTTTGGTCAGGAGGCTTTTGAAGCCGGCGGGGGGGGGAGTCCTTATGGTCAGGGCAATCCTTATTCGCAAGGGGGCAATCCCTTTGCCGGGGGCGGCGGAGGCGGCTTTGAAGATATCTTGAAAAATTTTTTCTCAGGGGGCGGCGGAGGCGGGTTTAGCCATGAGGATGAAGAGGATAATCGCGGTCAAGATTTAAGGGCAAGCATAGAAGTTTCTTATAGAGATGTAATGAATGGAGCGGAGTTTTCTATGGAAATTCCGCGTCAAGAACAATGTCCCGATTGTCATGGAACAGGCGTGGCGGGCGGCGGCCAGCCTCAGGTCTGTCCATATTGCAAAGGCAGAGGTCAGGTCAAGAGATCGCAGGGTTTTTTCTCTGTGATGAGTCCCTGTCCAAAATGTCATGGGACGGGTAAAATTATTACTAATCCATGTTTAACTTGTAGGGGAACTGGAACGGTCAGGCGCAAATCCATTATAAAGGTGCGCATTCCTCAGGGCGTAAATGAGGGGACGCAGCTGCGCGTGCCGGGCGCTGGCAATTTTGGTAAAAACGGCGGCCAAGCGGGAGATCTATATGTCACGGTGCATTTAAGGCCGATGGCGAATTTCCAGAAAGTTGGAGCCGATCTCTATACAACCGCCAATATAACTTTTGCTCAAGCGGTTTTTGGTTGTGAAATAGACGTTCCTTTAATAGAAGGCAGCGTTAAAGTTAAAGTTCCGCAAGGCACGCAGAGCCACACAACTTTAAGATATAAAGAGCTGGGCTTTCCAAAACTAGGGACCCCTAAATTGAGGGGAAATCTGTATGTAAAAATAAATATCGTTATCCCTAAAAATTTAAATGACGCTCAGCGGCGCGCTCTTTTTGAATATGCCAAAGCGATGGGCGAAGTCCCAAAAGATGAGCAGTATCAAAGCGCGGGATTTTTTAAGAAATTTTTTGGTTGATTTTAAATAGGGCGGGCGGCGTTTGCTTTTAGCGCATTAATAACATATAATATATTAACTCAAAATAAATAGTTGGGCAACGATGCCCATTAAGGCCAAGTTTTCCTTGAGCGCTTAGTGGGCTTTTTTATTGTATATAGGCTATCAAAAGAGCCTATAAAAAGGAGAGTGTAATGAGCTATACCAAAGAGCAAATTGTTCAGTTGGTCAAAGAAAATGACGTAAAATTTATTAGATTGCAGTTTACGGATGTCGTTGGAACTTTGAAAAATGTCGCCGTAACGGCAAGCCAGCTTCAAAAAGTTTTAGACAACAAATGTATGTTTGACGGTTCCTCAATTGAGGGTTTTGTGCGCATTGAGGAAAGCGATATGTATTTACATCCAGATTTAGATACATTTACAATTTTTCCATGGAGGCCTCAGGAAGGCAAAGTTGCAAGATTTATTTGCGACATCTATTTGCCAAACGGAAAACCTTTTGAGGGCTGTCCGCGGTATGCATTGAAAAAAGTTTTAAAGCAGGCAAGCGATCTTGGATACACGCTCAATGTGGGTCCGGAATGCGAGTTTTTCTTATTTTTATTGGATGAGCAGGGCAATCCAACAACTATCACTCATGACGAGGCGGGGTATTTTGATTTAGCTCCCGTTGATTCAGGGGAAAATGCCAGAAGGGATATTTGTCTAGCGCTTGAGAGCATGGGTTTTGAAATTGAAGCTTCTCATCATGAAGTTGCGGCAGGCCAGCACGAAATTGATTTTAAATATGCCGATGCGCTTAAGACAGCCGACAATATTAATACATTTAAAATGGTTGTAAAAACTATAGCTAGAAAACATGGTTTGCATGCCACATTTATGCCAAAACCGATAGCTGGAATAAACGGTTCTGGAATGCATACAAATATGTCGCTTTTTGACGCTAAAGCAGGCAAAAATGCTTTTGACGATCCTAATGGGGAATACGGCCTCTCGCAAATTGCGTATCATTATTTAGGCGGTTTGATAAAAAATATGCGTTCAATTGCGGCTATAACAAATCCAACGGTAAACTCTTATAAGAGGCTTGTGCCGGGTTATGAAGCGCCGGTTTATATTGCATGGTCGCCTCAAAACCGCAGTCCGCTCATTAGAATTCCAGCGGCCAGAGGTTTGAGCACCAGAACCGAACTTCGCTGCCCGGATCCGTCATCAAATCCTTATTTGGTCTTAGCGGCTTGCTTGGCTGCAGGGCTTGACGGCATAAAACACAAATTAAATCCGCCAAAACCAGTAGACAGAAACTTGTTTAAGATGACGGCTGAAGAGAGAAAGAAATTGGGCGTTGGAGATTTGCCTGCTGATTTAAATGAAGCTCTCAAAGAATTTAAGGCCAGTCCTTTGATGAAAGAAACTTTCAGCGATCATCTTTTTGATAGATATATAGAAGCAAAACAAAGCGAATGGGATAGTTACAAAGCTGTAGTGCATAAATGGGAGATTGACAATTATCTGCCTTTGCATTAATATGCATTTTATAAACCTGCCCTCCAATTTTGGGGGGCAGGCAGTTTTTAAAGGGGGATTTTATGGAGAAAGGAAAAATTCTTATTGCCGGCGGAGCTGAAATTTGCAATGCTATAAAATCTCAAATTGACATGTCTAATTTTGAAATTATTGATTGGGCTTGTTCCGCCAATGAGACGATAAGAAAGGCCAATATTTTATTTCCCGATATAATAATTACGGATTATTTATTATCCGATATGACGGGTTTAGACTTGGCGCAAAACATAGAAAGCCTGAAACTTTGTCCTGTGATAATTTTATCTACTTTTGCCCAGAGCGAATATGCCGCCGACTTAAAATCATCCAGTTTGGACATATTTTGTCTATTAAAACCAACCAACAAAACTTCCTTAAATCACATGCTTTCCTTGGTAATCAAAATTTCCTCTGCCATAGAGGACTATCAATACCAAATCCAAAATTTAAAAAAGCAGCTTGACGACAGAAAAATTATAGAAAAAGCTAAGGGCATTTTGATGAAAAAGTTTAATTTAAGCGAGGATGCCGCCTATAAACAAATGCGCTCAAAAGCGATGAACGCTTCGCGTTCTTTAGTGGAGATAGCGCGCTCTATTATTGAAATGTTTCAGTTTTTTGAGGGGTAGTTTTCTGGCAAAAATCGCAATTCTTTAAGCTTTTTGTCAATTGCGGCGCGGGTCTGATCCCAAAAAGTTTCGCGCTCTCTAACCCCTTGTTTCAAAAGAAAAGTCTTTTTTGCTTTTAGTTCTAATTTTCAAGATTTTACCCCATATAATCTCCCAAAAACCTCCGCTTTTACGTTTTTTCCCTTTGATCGCTTTATTTTTTTAAAATAACTTTTCCTGCTCTGTAAATTTCCTTCCTCCTCTATAGATTGCATTTTTTTACTCTCTAAAACCTACCTATAGTTGCTATTTCCCTCAAAACAAAACTTAGCCATGCTTGCTTTTTATTAAATTTTTTGCAAAAATCAATCAATCCTCCCAATGTGTCTCCAACTAAATGCAGTCCTTGTTTTTTAGAAGTTTTGCCCGTTTTGGATTTTGCGATAGCGCTAGACAGGACCTGTAAAGATGCTCATCACGCAGCCGAATGCCGGCGCTTTTGGATTTTTGACTTTTACATTTTGTGCGTTTCCCGTCTTTTGTTTTATAAGAGGGGGGCGGCGGGTTTGCCGCATATTTTATATATAGGGGCTATGATGATTATCATTAACACGGGCGAAGGCAAAGGCAAGACTACGGCCGCTATGGGCCAAATTATACGGGCTTTAGGGCATGGCAAGAGAGTTTGTTTAATTCAACTTTTCAAAGCCAAAGAATTTTACGGAGAGCAGAACATTTTAACAAAGCTTGAGCTTTTGAGTTTTTTTTCTTATGCGCCTTTCCATCCTTTTTGCGTTAAAACGGCGCGTATATCTGATGTTTTAAGCCAATGCGCTCTTGCTTTAGAGCATCTTGCTCAAATTGCGGCGGCTAAAAATCTTTACGATCTAATAGTTTTAGATGAATTTAATATAGCTTTGCGCGACAATTTTATAGACAAAGCTAAATTTTTACCCTTGGTAAAAGTTCTCTCATCTCAAGCCGACATTGTCATAACGGGGCGGGGCGCTCCGCGTGAGTTGATAGATGCGGCCGACATTGTCAGCGAGATGAAAGAGATTAAGCACCATTACCGCAAGGGGATTGGCGCCAGAAGTTCAATAGAGTTTTAGAAAGTGAAAAATAGGAGATTTGATTATGCAAAAGACATTTGATTCTATCATTAAAAGAGACGGATGTTTGGCAGCCTTTGACCCCGCCAAAATCACCATTGCAATTGCCAAAGCGGCCGCTTCCACAGGTGAGTTTGATTTTAAAAAAGCTCAGAGCCTAACTAAAAAAGTTTTAGAAAAGCTCAATCTTTTAAGTATAGATATGCCAAGCGTTGAACAGATTCAAGACATAGTTGAGGATGTTCTTTTGACTTGTCCTTACAAAAAAACTGCCAAGGCCTATATTTTATACCGCCAGCAGCATGAGCATTTGAGAGAGATGGCCGCGGTTTTCAACATAAATTTAGTTGATCAATATCTCAAAAAAACCGATTGGAAAGTCAATGAAAACAGCAATATGTCTTATTCATTGCAAGGGTTGAACAACTATATCTCCTCAGAGATCAGCAAAACTTATTGGCTAAACAAAATATATCCCGACAAAGTTAGGCGGGCTCATTTAGACGGGCGGCTGCATTTGCATGATTTAGGTTTTTTAGGGGCTTACTGCGTTGGCTGGGATTTGCAGGATTTATTGACTGTTGGGTTTAAGGGGGCGCTTGGCAAATTGGAATCCAAGCCCGCCAAACATTTCCGCACGGCTCTTGGGCAGATAGTAAATTTCTTTTACACATTGCAGGGAGAAAGCGCTGGGGCGCAGGCTTTTTCAAATTTTGATACATTGCTTGCTCCTTTCATTAGATACGACCGCCTATCCTATGCTGAAGTTAAGCAGGCGTTGCAAGAATTTCTATTTAATGTAAACGTTCCTACGCGCGTTGGGTTTCAAACGCCGTTTACAAATTTAACTTTAGATTTAAATATTCCGGTTTATTTTTATGACGAACCTGTTATCATCGGCGGCAAGCGGATGAATGAAACTTATAAAGATTTTCAACCTGAGATGGATATTTTCAATAGAGCCTTTTTGGAATTGATGTTGGATGGAGACGCTAGGGGGCGGGTTTTCACATTTCCAATTCCGACTTACAATATTTCTAAAAATTTTGATTGGGACAATCCCAATATTCAATTATTGTGGCAGATAACAGCAAAATACGGCATTCCCTATTTTGCAAATTTTATTAACTCCGACATGAATCCTGAGGATGCGCGCAGCATGTGCTGCCGCCTGAGAATAGACAATAGAGAGCTTAGAAAACGGGGGGGCGGACTTTTTGGAGCGGCTCCGCTGACGGGATCTATTGGGGTAGTAACGATAAACCTTGCCCGCATTGGCTATGAGGCTAAAGACGAGGCGGAGTTTATGAAAATTCTCAAAGAGAGGATGGACATTGCAAAAGAGAGTTTAGAGATTAAACGCGGGATTTTGGAGAAATTTACAAATCAAAATTTATATCCGTATATGACTTTTTATTTGCGTTCTGTAAAAGAGAGATTTGGCAAATACTGGACGAATCATTTTTCTACAATCGGCATTTTAGGTTTAAATGAAGCCTGTTTAAATTTATTTAATGAAAGCGTGGGCAGTGAGCGCGGTCAAGCTTTTGGGGGGAGGGTTTTAGATTTTATGCGCGATATTTTAATGCAGTATCAGCAGGAGACAAACAACAATTATAATCTTGAGGCGACGCCTGCCGAGGGAACTTCTTATAGGCTTGCAAAATTGGATGCGCAAAAATATCCAAATATTATCACAGCCAGCAAAGATGAAAATTTACCTTATTACACAAATTCCAGCCAACTGCCGGTAAATTTTACAGACGATGTTTTTGAAAGTTTAGATTTGCAAGACAATTTGCAGACGAAATATACAGGCGGGACGGTTGTGCATCTTTTCATAGGCGAGCGCTTAAAAGATATAGAGAGTCTTAAAACTTTTATTAAGACGGTTTGTCAAAACTACAAATTGCCTTATTTTTCCATAACGCCCACTTTCAGCATTTGTCCAAAACATGGTTATATAGAGGGAGAATTTTTTGAATGTCCAAAATGCAAGCAAGAAAAAGCGCTATTGCTTGATCAGGAAATAAAAGCGCTAGAACATGAGCTTTACGAAGCTCAAACTAAAAAGGAGGCGGCCAAATGAGCGCGCAAGAAATTAAAGAGAAGATTGTATCATTGCAGAGACAAAAAGAGGAAGTATCAGGAAGCAAATGCGAGGTATATTCCAGAGTGGTAGGTTATTTAAGACCTGTTTCGCTTTGGAATGAAGGCAAAAGAGAAGAGTTTAAAGCAAGGACTTGCTTTAAAAATGTTGGGAAATGAGAATTGGCGGTTTTCAAAAGCTTTCTCTCATAAATTATCCAAAAACTGTTGCGGCTGTTGTTTTCACGCAAGGGTGCAACATGTTTTGTCCATATTGCCATAATCCAGAACTAGTCTATCCTGAACTTTTTGACGCCGCTTTAGACGAAAGCGTAGTTTTGGATTTTTTACAAAAACGTAAGAAGTTATTGCAGGGAGTAGTAATTACAGGAGGCGAGCCGACTTTGCAGGTAGATCTAGAAAGTTTTATACGTCAAATAAAAAATATTGGCTATAAAATAAAACTAGACACCAACGGCTGCGCGCCGGCAGTTTTAAAAAACTTAATAGAGCAAAAACTGCTAGATTTTATAGCTATGGATATAAAGGCTCCATTTGAAAAATATGAAAAATTTTATGATGGAGACATAAAAAATATAAAGCGCTCAATTTCTCTTATAAAAAATTCTAAAATTTTATATCAATTTAGAACTACCTATGACAAAGAGATTTTAACTGAATCTAATATAGAGGAAATAAGAGAAATTGCAGGCGCCAATTTTACGCTTCAACCGCGTAATTAAAAAATGAAAAAACTAATTCTTGCCATTGGCATTATTTTTATTATCAGCGCAAATGTATTCTCAAAAGAATATGCAAGAATTGTTTCTATTGCGCCGCAAGGCACAAATGCCCTTTACGAGCTTGGTTTAGACGAGCAAGTAAAGGGCATAACTATTTATTGTCCGCAAGGCAAATTTAAAAAAGAAATTGTCGGTACAATTTTAGATCCCAACATAGAAAAAATAATTTCCTTAAAGCCTGATTTAGTTGTAGCTTCAAAAGATGCAAACAATAAAAATATTGTGCAAACTTTAAGAAAATTTAATATAGAAGTTTTTGTTTTTGAGCAATCCGATTCTTTTAAAGCCATATGCGATAATTTTATGCGTTTGGCGGATCTGCTGGACCAAAGCAAAAAGGCTAGAGAAATAATTAAAACATCTCAAAAAATTATTGAGGATATAAAAGAAAAGAATAGGGGAGTTCCCGTTCAAAGCGTTTTTTGGCAAGTGGGATCGGCTCCGCTTTACACAGCAGGCAGGAAAAGTTTTTTAAACGATTATAATGCGTTCACAAATACTAAAAATATTTATATAGATATAAATGTAAATTATTTGCCTGTAAATATAGAAGATGTATATTTAAGGAATCCGCAAATAATTGCAATCATAACTATGGACGATGATTTTAATGATGCCCAATGGCAAAAATTTAAAAACCTATCCGCTGTAAAAAATAAAAAAATATTCAAAATAGATCCAGATTCTTTATTTGGGCTTACGCCTTTAAAGTTTGCGCAAGCGCTAGAAATATTAGAGGAGCTTTTTTATAAATAAAACATTTTTAGCTTTTTTTATAATTTCTGCGGCTCTTTTGGGAGTTTTTCTTTTTTCTTTAACGGCAGGTTCTTATGACATCAGCTTAAGTTCTGCAATAAAAACTCTTTTTAATCCAAATGATCTATCTGATATTTCTATGATAGTTGATTTAAGATTTCAAAAAACTATTCTTGCAATTGTAGTGGGCGGGGCGCTTGCAATTAGCGGCTGCGTATTTCAAGCTATTTTAAAAAATCCTTTAGCTGAACCTTTTACTCTTGGAATTTCAGGGGGGGCGAGTTTAGGAGCCGCAATTATTTTTTGCACTCCGCTTGTCAGTTTGGCTTATTTTTTTGCGCCCATTGGGGCTTTTGGGGGGGCGCTTGCGGCGGTAATATTTGTCTATATTTTATCGGCCAAAAAGCTATTTGATAAAAACTCAATAATTTTAGCCGGCATTATTATTAGTTTTCTTTTTTCATCGGCGACAGTTTTGCTTTTTGCAATTTCTAAGCCAAATCAAATGCAAGCTTCTTTTTTATGGCTGAGCGGAAATTTTAATGCGCCTTTTGAATTTGCAAATTTAATAATTTGCGCTGCAATTGTTTTTTTATGTCTTATTTTAATTGTATTTTCAAACATTATAAATATTTTATCTATGCCTTCCGACAAAATCAGCTCTTTGGGATTAAATACGAAGGCATTTATAAAATTTTTCTTTATTATCTCATCCATAATTGCGGCTTTATGCGTTTGTCTATGCGGCGTGATTGGATTTGTAGGTTTGATGATTCCGCATATTTTAAAAAAAATATTTAAATCTAATTTTTCTATTTTAATGCCCGCCTGTTTTTTAGGGGGGGCGTTTTTTCTATCTTTTTGCGAAGTTTTATCGCGCATTATTTTTGCGCCTATAAATATTCCAATTGCGGTTATAACAAACTTTATCGGGGCAATATTTTTTATATTTTTATTGGTGGAAAAAAATGATTGAAATAAAAAATCTTTTTGCGGGATACAAAAATTTTAATGTTTTAAAAGATATAAATTTATGTATAGAGAAGGGATCTTTTAATGCAATAATTGGAAAAAACGGCTGCGGCAAAAGCACTCTTTTAAAAACGATTTGCAGATTGATAAAGCCGAGTTTTGGCAAAGTGGAAATTTGCGGGCAAAATATAAATAAATTTTCATATTCTGATTTTGCAAAGATTATTTCGTATATGCCTCAAAACAATGAAATTGATTTTGCCTTTAAGATACGGGATTTTGTAGTTTTAGGCAGATGTCCCTACATGAATTTTTTTAAAATAGCTTCAAAAAAAGATTGGCAAAAAGCGGATGAAGCCATAGATTTTATGGGTTTATCAAACATTGCAAATTGCAGCGTAAAAGAAATTTCAGGGGGGCAGTTTCAAAAAGTTTTAATTGCGCAAATCATTGCCCAAGATGCAGAAATTTTAATTTTAGACGAGCCGACTTCGCATTTAGATATGGGATCGGTTTTTACAATTTTAAATTTTTTAAAAAGCATAAATGAAAAATTTTCCAAGACAATAATTTTAGCTTTGCATGATTTAAACATTGCATTTGAATTTTGCCAAAATATAATTTTACTAGAGGAGGGAAAAGTTTTAATATCCGCTTGCGCGGATGAAATTTTAAAAACCCAAATAATTCAAGAAATCTATAATTTAAATTTTTATATAGGAAAAAATCCTATTTCAAAAAAAAGCTTTATTATTCCTATCACACAAAAATAAAATTCATAAAACTGATAAAAGGAATCTTGTGAGAATCAAGAGCAATCCGGTTGCTGTATGGAGTCCTAAACATATGTTGAGCCACTGATTTTATATTGGGAAGGCTCTGCATAAACTAACCCTCCAAGCCAGAATATTTTTATCGGTAATAAAACAATATCCCCAAGGAGGATAAAATGAAAAAAGTAGGTTTATTATTGTTATTGCTTTTATTTGCGCCGACTGTTTTTGCCCAAGATGTATTTTTAAGTCTTACAAAAACAGCTCAAAATCCAGAAAACTTAACGACTAATGTAACGATTATTACGCAAGAGGAAATTGCCCAAAAACATGTTGACAGCATTGGGCAATTATTGCAGACGCAAGTGGGCATGGCGGTAACAAATAATGGTTATCTTGGCAGCGTGGCGAGCGTTTTTGCGAGGGGAAGTTCCTCACGGGAAACTTTAGTGATGATTGACGGCCGCCGCATAAACGATATAGGTTTAGGCGGAGCCGACCTTGCAAATATCCCTGTAAATATTATTGAGCGCATAGAAATTATAAGGGGGGCGGGGGCTAGCATTTACGGCACAAACGCTTTTGGATCGGTGATAAATATCATCACAAAAAAAGCCTCTCCCAATAGTCCGCTTGCTGAGGCGGGATATGAGTACGGCGCTTTTAATACCGTAAATCCCTATATAAATGCATCTTATTTTTCTCAAAAAATTGGGATCTTTGGATCTCAGTATTTTTTAGAAACAGACGGTCCGCAATTTCCAAACGACAATACATATTTTAAAAATCAAAACACATTTTTTAGCGCGCAAGGGTATTTAACAGACACCTTAAACATTTCCTTGACGGGAAATTATTATAATTCAAAATTAGGCGTTAGCGGGGTAGATAGCGATTTGGGGGGGACTCAAACGCCGTATAATTATCAAGAGGATTTCAAGCGTTACATAAAATTTGACATCAATGAAAGTCTTGGAGACTTTTCTATAAATGCCAATGCCTATGGTTCAGAAAACATTCGCAACTATTATGATGCGACTAGCAATCCGTATGCTTCTGATCCGAAATATATTAAATTGGATTTAACGGATTCCAAGTTTAAATATATTTCTGATACTTATGGATATCAGGGGAATTTACATTATAAAGATTTAGTTTTAGTTGGGGTGGAGCGCTGGCAGGAAAATTATGAGCAGAAGGAATTTTATTCAGGGCGCCGCTTACAAGAGAGCCGCATAAATTCGGCGGTATTTTCTCAATTAAATTTCAGCATTTGGAAGTTTGATATTTTGCCAAGCGCAAGGGGGGACAGAGATTCAATTTTCGGCGATGTTTTCACGCCGGGGCTTGCTTTAATTTTTCATGTCAATGACAAGATAAAGTTTTCTGGCAATGCGGGCAAAGTTTGGGATGCGCCTGCTTTTAGCGATCTTTATTCTGACGGGCTGTATACGCCGGGCAATCCAGAATTAAAACCGGAAAGGGGCGATTCTTTTGATATGGGGGCGCAATATTTAGACGAGAAAATAAATTTTTCTGTGACGACATTTTATGTAAAGACTTATGATTTAATTACTTGGGGTCAGATAAAAGACGATCCTCTTGGCAGGTGGACGCCTCAAAACATAGACAGCACGAGGCAGCAAGGTTATGAATTTGAGTTGGGGCAAAAAATTATAAAGCAGATCAGCCACTCTATAAAATATACATGGACGGAGAGCGTTGACGACACTCCGGGGCAAAGTTATGGGGAGCCTTTAGCGAATCGTCCGAGGGAAGTGATAAGTTGGACGCTTACCTTAATGCCGATAGAAAATTTAACTTTACAGTTAAGCGCTCTTTATCACAGCAAGACTTTTGTTGAGCATGGGGCGGACAACAAAGATATTTATTTAAGTCCATTTTCCACGATAGATTTAAATGTAAATTTTGACATTACGAAAAACATTACATTTTGGGCGAGGGGAACCAACATTTCCAATACCCGCTATCAATTAAATCAATATTATGTGATGCCCGGGGCGGCGTATTATGCAGGGGCGAGCGTAAAGCTTTTTAGATAAAGTTTAATTTTTGTAATTTATTATTAAGGCAAGCGAGGGGGCGCTTGCTTTTTTTAATTTACTTAGGTGGGGAAGTGGGAAAAGGGGAAGTTAAATGGTTGGTCAAATTTTATTTTAAGATTAAGCGGAAAGCGGCTAATTTTGGTATAATTAAAAAGATATCCCTATATTTTCCATATTTGTTATATTATTTTTTTATGGGTATTTTATATTTATTTATGAGACGAGAAAAATTTATTTTTGTGTAGTTTTTGTCGTCATTGTTTTTTGTTTTTGTTGTTTGCCGTGTCTTTGTTGTTGTCTTGTCTTTGTCTTTGTCGTGTCGTACCCTTTCGGGCGCTCTTTTGGTTTTGCGGCGTAGCGGAGCGTAAGCGCTTGCTTTACGAGAAATTTTTTTCGCAACTGATGGCATTATTGTTTGTAGTTGTTTTTGTTGTTGCCATGTCTTTGTTGTTGTCGTGTCGTACCCTTTCGGGCGCTCTTTTTATTTTTTAGCCTAGCGAAAGCGGCAAAGCGCCTGTCTATGCGAGAAATTTTTTTCGCCAAGAGGGCGAAGGAAACTGGAAGTTTCCTTTGCCCTCACCCAGGCGGGCGTGACAGTACAGACTGTTGTCTGTCACGTCAAGAGTAGAGTCGGCGCGGGGGCGAAAAAAATTTTCGCATGGCGCGTGGCTAAAAAATAAAAAGGGAGCGCAAAAATAAAAATAAAGAGTTTGATAAAGAGAAAAGAAGTTATGGACTTTTAATGATAGGAAAATGAGTTTTTAAAAAGGGACTTTCGGTGACTGCTCTTAATAAAGGAATCGCAAAACAAAAATAAAGAAAAGAATTAAAGAGTGTTACTTTTCTGTTTCTCTTTTAAAGAAAAGAGAAATAAGTTACATGTGTCGTTTTTTGTTAAGAGAATTTTTCTGTCTCTCTTTTGCAAAAGAGAGAATAAAGTTTTAAGTGTCGTTAGTTTTTCTGTTTCTCTTTTTTCAAAAAGAGAAAGCTCTTATTAGTTTTCTGTTTCTCTTTTTCAAAAGAGAAATAAATTCAACTCTTTTTTACAAAAGAGAAAAGAGGAGCTATGTGGGAGATTTTCAAAACCTTTTGCAATCAAAAAATAGGCATTGATTTATCCGCCGAGCATCTCAAAAAGTTTCAACAATATTTTTCCTTGCTTTGCGATACAAATGAAAAGATGAATTTAGTTTCCTTCAAGACGCCGCTTGAATTAATTTACCGGCATTTTTGCGATTGTATGTTTGTTGTAAAAGCGATAAAAGAAAGATGCGGCGCAACCGATGCGCGCTTAAAAATAATTGACTTAGGTTCGGGAGCAGGGTTTCCCGCAATTATTGTAAGCATAATATTTGACCAAAGCGAATGCGTTTTAATTGAATCTATTACCAAAAAATGCATCTTTTTAAATGATGTAAAGAAGGCATTAAATTTAAACTGCCAAATAATAAATGAAAGGGCTGAAGTTGTTGAGCAGGCTAAAAAATATAGACAGCAATTTGATTTTGCGCTCTCGCGGGCGGTGTGCAAGTTTTCGCAAAATTTAGAAATTGCAATCGCTCCTTTAAGAGTGGGCGGTCATTTTCTCGTCTGCAAAACTAAAAGATCTATAGATGAAAAAGAAGGCGGACTGCAATCGGTGGGACAGGCTTTAAAGACTTTAGGCGCAAAACTTGATAAAATTAGCTCATATAATTTGCCGACTTCAGATTTAGAGTATTGCATTTTAGATT
>JAITCX010000243.1 GCA_031282945.1 Elusimicrobiota bacterium | reverse complement strand
GTCCGTTTATTGACGGAAATAAACGCGCCGCATTGGCAAGTTCATTGGTGTTTTTAGATATAAATGGATATAGGTTTAATTGCAGAGATGAAATTCTATACGCTGAAATAATGAATTTGGCCAAAGGGAAAATAAAAAAAGAGGAATTGATAAAATTTTATAAAAGATATTCAAGGAAAAAATAATCTAGCGCCGCGCCGCTTTAGAGGATCGCATTCGCGCTAATATTAAAAATGTGGAGGTTGGTAAAATGGGTGAGTGGATAGAAAAACGAATGGCTGAGCTATGTTCCATAAAAAAAATAATAGTAATCCCAAGCAAACAAGCAAACACACTGTTCCATGTGTATAGCTTACCTGCTTTTGATAATGAAAGAAAACCTGAGAAATCTTTTGGCAGAGAAATTATGAGCGCTAAGTTTGCCATTGAACCGTGGATGATTTTATACAATAAACTAAATGTTAGGTTCCGGAGGATTTGGTGCATTGGAGGGCAAATTGATGATAATAGCGTTTGCTCAAGCGAGTTTTTGCCATTAGTGCTAAACAAATGTGCCCAAGGATTCATTTACTATTTCTTGCTCACACAAAAATTTACTGACATGATGGATAGTTCACATACTGGAACCTCGGGTAGCCACCAGAGAATTGATGTTGATTTTTTCAAGAATCAGCTTCTACGTATTCCTTCAAGTCTACAGGAACAGCACGACATAGCAGAAGTTTTGGCTTCCCTTGACGACAAAATTGATCTCCTAACTCGACAAAATGCCACGCTCGAGGAGTTGGCGCAGACTTACTTTCGTCAATGGTTTATTGAAGATATAAATGAAAAATACAATATATTTTCTATTGCAGATGTGTCTGTAGTAGAAACAGGAAAAAGCATTAAATGTGGAGAATTTAGAGAGATTGGTAATTATTCTATTCTTGGAGCTAATGGCGAAATTGGAAGGACGAACAACTTTTTATATAGTGCGGCGGATGAAGTAATTATTACTGGTAGAGTTGGTACGCATGGAAAGGTTTTTTTGGTAAATGATAATGTCTGGGTGTCGGATAATACTTTGGTTATAAAACCAAGACAACATAAATACAGATATGCTTTATTTTTTATTTTAAAAGGTCTCGATTATGAAGTATTGAACGTGGGAAGTACGCAACCTCTCATTACACAAACAGATATAAAAAAGCAAGAGTTTAAAGCAAATGATGAACTTTTTAAGAAATTTGATGAGATTGCGACCCCTCTGTTTAAAAAAATAGAATTTAATTTGCGGCAAATATACACCCTCCAAAAACTCCGCGACACGCTTCTACCGAAGCTAATCAGCGGGGAGGTAAGGGTGAAACAATAAGAGGCGTCATATGATTAAAATATGTGAATCTGCAATAGAAAAAATGGCTATAGAGGAATTGCAGGGTATTGGTTATACTTATATATCAGGCGTTGACCTCTCCCCAGATTCTCCCAACCGCGAACGCGAAAAATACGAGGATGTTCTCCTTATGAACAGGCTTGAGGCGGCAATGTTCAAGCTCAACCCCACCCTTCCTGCCGATACCATTGAGGGCGCGGCTCGGAGATTGTCGCGGATAGCAAATTCAAGCATGATAGCTGACAATGAGGAATTCCACAGATTGCTTATAGACGGCGTTCCTATGGAGTACCGCAAAGACGGCGATATTAAGGGTGCATATGTGCAGGTTGTGGATTTTGACAATGCGCTAAATAATGAATTTCTCGTCGTCAATCAATATAGCATTGAGCAAAACAACAATAATAAGCGTCCCGATATCCTGTTATTTGTCAACGGCATTCCGCTTGTGATCTTTGAGCTGAAAAATCCAGCTGATGAGAATGCCGACGCCCACAAAGCGTTTGAGCAATTGCAGGCTTATAAATTGGCGATACCGCGTCTTTTCACCTACAATGAAATTTGCATTGTCTCTGACGGGTTAGAAGCAAAAGCTGGATCGTTGACGGCGGCTTATTCTCGTTTTAGCGCATGGAAAACAAAAGACGGAATCAAGCAAGCATCTAAGTTTGACAATGAATTGTCCACGCTCATTTGCGGGTTGTGCGCTCCCGCTACGCTGATTGACTATATCCAAAGTTTTGCAACCTATGAAAAGGCGCAGACCGAGGATAAAACTACGCATCTTATAAAGGTGGAAACCGTCAAGAAGATCGCCGCATATCATCAATATTATGCTGTCAACAGAGCGGTGGAACAGACCATCCGCGCCAGCGGATATGCCAAGCGGATGCCTCTAATGTTTAGAGAGGATCCTGCTGTTTATGGTTTTCCCGCCGCCGTAAATCAACCCAATGGAGATCGCAAGGCGGGCGTGATATGGCACACGCAGGGAGCGGGCAAATCGCTGTCTATGGTATTTTATGTAGGCAAAATTGTGCGCGTTTTAAATAACCCTACCATACTCATAATTAACGATCGCAATGATCTTGACGATCAGTTGTTTGATACTTTTGCGGCCAACGTCGAACTTCTGCGCCAACCGCCAAAACAAGCTAGATCCTGCAATGAGTTGAAAACTCTGTTGAAGGTTGCCTCCGGCGGCATTGTGTTTACGACCATACAAAAATTTATTCCAGAGGGGGATTCCTCGGTTTATGAACTGCTTTCCGCTCGTGATAACATTGTTGTTATTGCCGATGAAGCGCACCGCACTCAGTACGGCTTTGACGCTAAACTTCGCGATATCAAGGAGAACGGCGCGGCGGTCGGCCAGCGGGTTGCCTATGGTTTTGCAAAGTATATTCGCGATGCTTTACCAAATGCAACTTTTATCGGTTTTACGGGGACGCCCATTGAGAAACAGGACGTCAATACTCCTGCGGTGTTTGGCAACTATATAGATATTTATGATATTGCGCAGGCGGTTGAGGATAAGGTGACTGTCGGTATTTTTTATGGCGGGCGTCTTGCCAAAGTTGCGCTAAGCGATGAAGGCAAAAGGCTTGTGGAACAGTTTGATGCGGAGCTAGACGAAGTTGGCGAAACAGATGAAGCGGCGGCCGCCAAAATAAAATGGGCGAAGTTGGAGGCGGTGGTCGGCAATAAAGATAGAATTCGCGTTGTTGCAAATGACATTGCGGCAGACTTTGAGGATCGGCAGAAAGTCTTTAAGGGGAAAGCTCTTATTGTGGCGATGAGCCGCCGCATTGCTGTGGAATTTTATGAGGCGCTTATTAAGCTGCGTCCCGAGTGGCACAGCGATGATTTGGACAAGGGGGCTATCAAAGTTGTAATGACTTCCGCTAGTTCGGACGGCGCTTCTCTCCAAAAACATCACACAACTAAAGCGCAGCGGAAAGCGCTCGCGCTTCGTTTTAAAGATGAAAATGATCCGTTGAAAATTGTTATTGTCCGCGATATGTGGCTTACTGGATTTGACGTTCCATGTTTAAATGTTATGTATATTGATAAGCCGATGAAAGATCACACTCTTATGCAGGCGATTGCCCGCGTGAATCGTGTGTTTAAGGATAAGCCCGCTGGTTTGATATTTGACTATATCGGCATAGCGGCTAATCTCAATAAAGCTCTTGGTTTTTATGCGGAAAGCGGCGGTAGAGGAACGCCTGCCCAAACGTATCAAAAAGCGGTAAGCATAATGCTTGAGAAAATAGAGGTTGTGCGCGCCATTTTATATGGTTTTGATTATTCGGCGTTTTTTTCTAGCGAGGTCAAAGACAAACTTTCTTTGATTCTCAAGGCGGAGGATTTTATACTTGGCGTCAAAGACGGCAAGAACCGCTATGTTCGCGAAGTTGCGCTTTTGGGTCAGGCTTATGCTCTGGCGAAATCTGATCCAGCCGCTATTGAGCATGCGCAGGAGATTGCATTTTTCCAAGCGGTCAAGGCGCGGCTTGCAAAGTTTGAGACGGGCGGTTCCCACAGGGATGGGGGTTATGATTCCGTTATCCGCGATATTGTAAATTCCGCTCTTGCCTCTGAGAAAGTTGTGGACATATTTAGCGCGGCGGGACTCAAGAAGCCTGAACTTTCTATTTTATCGGATGAATTTCTAAAAGAAGTTGAGGGGATGAAGTATAAAAATGTAGCTATAGAGTTGCTGAAAAAATTGTTGGCCGATGAAATTAAACTGCGTTCCAAGCGCAATCTCGCCAAGTCAAAATCTTTGCGGGAAACATTGGACGCCGTAATAAAACGCTATCAAAACAACCTTTTGACAACCGCTGAGATTATAGAGGAACTCATCCATATTGCCCGAGAGATCAATGCCGCCGACAAGCGCGGTCAAGAGCTGGGGCTTTCCAAAGACGAGCTAGCTTTTTATGATGCGTTTGAAACAAATGACAGCGCTGTTAAAGTTTTGGGCGACAATCAGCTTCGCGCAATTGCGCGGGAGATAGCTGACCAGGTCAGGAAGAATGCGACCATTGATTTTACTATTAAGGAAACAGCCCGCTCCCGCATTATAGTTATTGTCCGCGGGATATTGAGAAAGTATGGATATCCGCCGGACAAGCAAGCCGCAGCGGTAGATCTTGTGATGAAACAAGCCGAGAATTTGGCGGATGTTTGGGCGCGGGAGAAATGAGGCGCAAAGAATGTTTGTGAAAATGGGGGGAGGATTTAAATTTTGAAGAAGGGGGAGAGATGAATAATAAGAAGTCTAAAACAAATAAAGGAAAACAGGGTAATAAGGTTGTTAAGAGTAGAGTTATAAAAAAAATAGTATTGAAAAATTTTAAGCGTTTTGAAAAATTTGAAGTAGATTTTGATGATAAAATTAATATTTTGATTGGCGATAATGAATCTGGAAAAAGTACTATTTTGCAAGCAATTGATATTGTATTGAGCGGCAGTGCATACAAGGTTGAAAATATTGGTTTAGAAAATTTGTTTAATCATAAAGCAGTAGATGATTTTATGAATTCTGGTGATAGAAAATATGAAGAATTGCCCAAGCTCTTAATAGAACTTTATTTAGGGGAGCAAGATGATGAGAATATGAACGGAAAGAACAACACAAAGAATGAACTCTGTGATGGTTTAAAGTTAATATGTGAAGCTGATGATAGATTTAGTAAAGAGGTTACGGAAATTCTAAAAACTCAAAAGAGTATTTTCCCTTTTGAATATTATTTCATAAGATTTGAAACTTTTAGCGGTGAAGCATATAAAGGGCATAGAGAATACTTGAAGCATATTGTTGTAGATAATTCTGCAATGAGTAGCGAGTATTCTATGAAAGAATATGTCAAAAATATTTATAATGCTAAACTTCAGGTCACTGAAAAATTAACTAATCAATATAAATATAGAAAACTTAAAAAAATTGTTAAAAATATTATTTTTAAATCACTTAATGATCGGTTGTCTGAAGATAATTATTGTTTTGCACTTAAAACCTCGCCAAAATCAAATTTAGAAACAGATTTAACAATTTTTGAAAATGATATTAGTATTGATAATAAAGGCAAAGGCAGGCAATGTTTAATAAAAACAGAAATGGCATTACAAGGTTCTCAAGGAGATTTGGATATTGTGCTTATAGAGGAACCTGAAAATCATTTAAGTCATATAAATATGCAGAAACTTATCAATGGAATACTTAAGGCAGAGGATAGACAGATTTTTATTGCAACGCATAGTGATTTAATAAGTTCACGTTTGGATTTAAGAAAAACAATTTTATTAAACAGTAGCGGCATAAAATCATTGCAATTAAAAGATATTGAAGAGGATACGGCAAGATTTTTTATGAAAGCGCCAAATAATAATATTCTGCAATTTATACTTTCAAAAAAAGTTATTCTTGTAGAAGGTCCTAGTGAATATATTTTAATGGAAGCAATGTATAAGAAAATAGCAGGAGAAGAGTTGAGTAAATCCGATGTCCATATTATTGCTGTTGGGGGAATAATATTTAAAAGATATTTGGATTTGGCAAAAATTCTAAACATAAAAACAGCTGTAATTACGGATAATGAC
>JAITCX010000228.1 GCA_031282945.1 Elusimicrobiota bacterium | reverse complement strand
AATATGGTTGGAGTTTTTGGTTTGTAAATTCTATATAGTTTAATTCCGGGGTTGTGTAATGGTAGCACAAGGGATTTTGGATCCCTTTGTCCAGGTTCGAATCCTGGCCCCGGAGCGTTTTTAACCCACTTTGTAAATATTGACAAAGCCAATGAATAAAAATTAAAACTGGAAAATAAAAAGAGCCGAAAAACAAAACATCTCAATGATTTATTTATGCCCCCTTGACGCCTCTCCCCTTTATTTCCTAAAATCACTTTGCATTAATTATTGGCTTAGTCAAAGAGTTTTCAATTATTCAATTACTTTCTATTTTCCAACATCAAATTCTTACAAAAACAGCCCCACATTTTAATTTCCAAGACTCAATCGCACAACAAAATTCTAATTTTTAATTTCAAAATTTATCCGCATTTTCAACAATTTATTTTCTATTTTCTCATTTTTCAAAATTTAGTTATCATAGCTATTTTCACATCGTTTTCTACATTTCAATATTCATTCCCAAATTGTATTTTCATTTATTTACAAAACCGCAATTCTATTTTTAACTGCAGCGCTGTCTGTATTTCATCAACTTTCAAAAACATTTTGCCTTTATTGTCTATTGTCGGCTAGTCATATTCTTGCATATTTTTGTCACATTAAATATTGGAGGAGTTTATGAACAGAAAGGTCGCTTTAGTTTTTCTTGCTCTCAGACAGACACGACGTTTTGGCAACACTTTTTTATCCTCATTAATCCACATTTTTGCAAAAACATTTCTCATCAAACTCTTTTGTACAATTTTTATTTTTCTAATATTTTCTGTAAATTTGCAGGCGCGTTATGATTATAACAATCAAACTTTTTTAATAGAGGGCGCTATAAAAAATTATGCTTCCATGAGTTCCGATAATGGCGGCGTATTTCTTATAGGCAATGCGGTGGGTATTTTTAGAAGCTCCGTAAATTTCACCAGCAATAGAGTTACGGGAGGGTTACCCCGCGGCGGCGTGATTTATGTCTCAAATTCTAGTTTAACATTTCATTTAAATGTGGTTTTTGCTTCAAACTTAAGCGCGGGAAACGGCGAAGGCCGCCCGGGCGCAACGGCTTACGGAGGAGCAGTTTATGCGGCGGCAAAAACGCAAATGTTTTTTTATAAAGATGTCAGCTTTACAGGAAATAAAGTATCGGGCGGCTCAGGGATCGGCGATGTTGATGTGGGTGGAAACGGCGGTTATGCCTATGGCGGCGCAATATTTTTTGACAATGTTTCCACCATAAATTTTAAAGGGAGAGCGGATTTTACAAGCAACTCCAGCGAATCAGGCGGCGGCGGCTATGGGTATGGGGAGGGGACCGGCGGGCACGCTTTTCATGCTTATGCGGGGGCGATGTATATAAACGCTTCGAACTTAATTGTTTTTGACGGCGCGGCAAATTTCATATCAAATTCAGTTAGAGCAGGACGCGGCGGAGACGCCTTTGCGGGCAGAGACTTAAATGGAGACGGAGGCAATGGGGGCAGCGCTTATGGCGGCGCGCTTTATCTTACAGGGGCAAGTAAAATTGTTTTCAATTCAATGACAACTTTTAAGGGAAATTCCGCTTACGGCGGAAACGGCGGAGATGCCGATTCAAAAGGGACTTCTTACGGCAATGGCGGAAACGGCGGCAGCGCTTACGGCGGGGCAATGTTTTTAACAGGTTCTAGCAAAATGGAATTTCGGGGAGATGCGGCAATTGTGGGCAATATTTCTAGGTTGGGCGCCGCAGGCAGATATCAAGGCTATTATGGCACTTATGGAGCAACCGGCGAGGAATACGGCGGCGCAGTTTATTTGGAGAATTCCAGCTTAGAATTTTATGGACGCAGTACAATAATTTCTACAAATAGTTCGCGCCATGGCGGGGCAATTTATGCAAAAGGAAATTCTGTTATTCGTTTTAGCGGCGTTGATGTGGAGATAAGCTATAACAATAGCGGCGCTTCAGACGGCGTGTTTACTATGGACGGCGCCACGAAATTATTTTTTGAAAATACAGGCATTTTAAAAGCTGTTGGCAACACCTCAAATACAGGCGGATTTTTAATTTTGGCAAGCCGTTCCCTCACTATTCCTGCAAGAATTTATTTTGTAAAAAATGCAGCCCGCGCAAACGGCGGCGCCCTCTATATGGATAGAACAAAAACGGAATTTCTCTTGGGCGGTCAAATCAGCTCAAACAGCGCAAGCAACGGCGCCGCTTTTTTTGCCGCAAGCAATTCCACCTTAAGTTTTGCGGGCGGTTCTGTTGAGATAAGTTATAACAATTCCCCCTCGGGAAATGGAGTTTTATACGCTAAAAATTCCACATTAAATTTTGATGATAATGCCGATCTTTTAGCCAAACAAAATATTTCAAATAACGGCGGTTTTTTGTTTTTGGACGCTGGGCTTTCCACGCGCTTTAACGCCGCTGTGGCGTTGGATTCTAACACTGCAAAAACAAACGGAGGAGCGGTTTATGTTTCGGCAAGCCGCGCCGTTTTCAATAAAAGTTTTACTGCAATCCATAACCATGCCCAAAACGGCGGCGCCTTTTATTTGATCAACAATTCCACATTGGAATTTTCAGGCGGTGTAGTTGAAGCAATAGGAAATAATAGCGTGCAAAACGGCGGTTTTTTATTTCAAAATACAAAAACTTTTGTTTATATGAGCGAAAGTTTTAGTGCAAAATTTAATCAATCGCAAAAAGACGGCGGGGCGGTTTATGCAATAGAATTTTCTACATTTTTATTTTCAGGCCGAAATATTGTTTTTGAAGGAAATAGAGCAAAAGAGGGCGGCGCCGTAAAAGCTGACAATAATGTCAAGATTATTTTAATGGCCGAGTGGGGATATTTTAAAGATAATTATGCAGAGGCGGGCGCGGCAATTTCAGGGCGCGGGGCAAGCGGTTTTGATATTTACAATGTGGATTTTATTGGAAACATTGCAAAGAGTTCTGGCGGCGCTATTTATTTAAATGGGACGGCAAAAGGCATAAAAATGAATATTTATGCCACTGAGCGCAGCATTGTTTTTAGGGATAATGAGGCCGCTAATTTTGCAAACGATATTTATTTGGAAGGTTATTC
>JAITCX010000105.1 GCA_031282945.1 Elusimicrobiota bacterium | reverse complement strand
AAATTATTTTACAAAACTATCCCCCCCCCCCCCCCCCTCTACTCCAAGCAAAAAAATAATAATAAAAATCATAGACAATACAATATACTTTTTCGTATCATAAAATACAATAGTCCAATGCGCTAAAACTATAAAAAACAAAACAATTACAGGCACAATATAATAATAATCCGGATGAAATCCTAAAGAAACGACAACTATATAATAACCAAATGAAGCAAATAAAAGCCCATCATAAAAAACATATCTTTTATCTTTCTTAAATAAAACAAAAAATATTCTTATGATAACAAAAATTCCAAGCAAAGATAAAATTGGAACACTTATAAAGCCAAAGATGGCACTATTAAATTTTAAGGTATGCCCAGTCATATCTACACTAGCATACTTCTCACTTACATAAGGAACAACTGTAAAATAATAAATAAGAAGAAAACATAAGACATTTACAACTAAAGCAAAATTGAAAATCTTATCAATCTTTGTTAATGGTTTTTTAGCAAATAAAAAATTTATACAGGCAATAATTAAGAAAACTATAAACATTGTCTCTTTGCAGTAAGTCGCAAAAATAGCCACGAGTATTGCCAATACTGCCCAACATGTTTTCTGTTGCTCCAATGTAAACGGATCCTTTAACCATCTAAAATTATCTTTAAAAAATTTACATTTTTCCTTTCCATAAGAAAAATCCTTAGCTTGCTTATCTACCTGCAGCTCATCTAAAAACATCATCTTTTTATAGCATAAAACAAAAAATGCTAATAACAGGCATAAAAATGTTTCAGCATAGATAAGATTAAAAAAAATGTAGAATCTATTTCCTAATATAAATGGCAAACAAAAAATTAAAAACGTTTTAATATAAAGATGCACTGGTTGCTGCTTCCAATTAAAATCTATAACTTTCATCAATACCAAAATAAATACAACAAATATTAGAGAATTCAACATATAGTGCGCTTGTGAAGTATATCCATAAGGCAAAGTCGTTAGAAAATTATAATAGGACAATCCTAACGGCCAAAAGCGTCCGGACTGTCTAACAATGGTTATTATATTTTTTCCAATTCCTGTAGTATTAATTATTTGAGTCATGTCATCTATATGTCTAAAGAAATAGGGATCCAGAAAAATAAAATAAACCCAAGTTAAAACAAAGAATGTAAGGGCGATTTTACAAATCGTTTTCGCAAAACGCGGCTCAAGCGCTAAACTTTTTAGTTCTCCCCAAAACTCTCTCATCTCCCCTCTCCTTTTATTTGACAAGCTAGACACCCTCACAAAAACTCGCAAATAATTGCATTGGACAAAAATACGCTTTTTTGTGAAAGTTTTATTTTGCCCCTATCGTTTATCAATAAACCATCGCATAAAAATTTATTCAATATACTCTTTTGCTCAAAAGGAAAATTCTCTATACCAACCCCTTCATTTAAAAGCCTTAATCCCAACATTATCTTTTCTCTCCTAAAAAGAGTATCGTCAATAAATTCTTTGCTTGAAAAAATATTGCCCCCCCTCCTCACTTGACCTATAAACTCCCCAATATCTGCAACAATTTTATACCTATGCCTTTTCCAATAACCGCTTGCCCCCGCTCCCGCCCCAATATACTCGCAATTGCGCCAATAATTTGTATTGTGTAACGCCTCCATTCCCACCATTGCCCAATTGGAAATTTCATAATGAATATACCCATTATCAGCCAAAAACTTACAGGCAAATTCATAAAAATCCGCCTGTAAATCATCGTCTGTTTTTAACCCTTCATTGTAAAAAGGCGTGCGCGGACTTATGCTAAGAGGATAAAGAGAAAGGTGGGGGCTGCGAAATTCTGCCAAAATGTTTAAAGACTCTTGAAAATCTAAAAAAGTTTGACCTTCAAAACCATAAATTAAATCTATATTTATTTTTTTAAAACCTATGCTGAGCGCATTCTCAAAAACTTTTCTAAAATCATCAAACGAATGAACCCTGCCTAACTTTTTTAAATGCGCGTCATTTGCTGATTGCAAACCCAAACTCAATCTATCAACCGCAAAATCCTTAAATATTTTAAGCTTTGCAAGACTAAGCGATTCGGGATTGGCTTCTATCGTCCACTCTTTTATATTTGATAAATCAAAATTTTTACTGATAGAGCTAAGAAGCTTCTCTATTTGAGAGATATCTAAAACGGACGGCGTTCCGCCGCCAATATAAACTGTTTCTATTTTTTCTCCTCGGAAATTTTCAAGCCAAATCAATAGAGCGTCTACATAATTTTTGGCTAAATCCTCGTCATATCTCACCGAGAAAAAATCACAATAAAAACATTTTTGGCGGCAGAACGGAATGTGAATATATAAACCTGTCATTACCCTTGCGGTTTTGTAACTTTATCTATATTCTTTGAATCTTTTGGATCTTTAAATAATTCTGCAATACCGCCGATTGCGGCAGTCACGCCTGTGGTTTCTAAAGGCAAAAATACTTTTGTGGCTTTCCCGTCGGCAACCTGCCCAAGCGTCTCCAAATATTTTATCGCTATAAGATCATTTGTGGGTTTACCCTCATGAATAGCATTATAGACAACTTCTATTTTATACTTTTCAGCATCCGCAACTTGTTTAATCGCTTGCGCTTCGCCGTTTGCTTCCAAAACCTGTTTTTCTTTTGTGGCTTCAGCTTCCAAAATCACAGCTTGCTTAGCGCCCTCAGCTTTTAGAATCGCCGCCTGCCTTAAACCTTCAGCTTCCAAAATATTCGCCCTCTTTTCTCTCTCGGCTTTCATTTGCTTAGACATAGAATCCGTAATATCTTTTGGCGGATCAATTTTTTGAATTTCAACTCTAGTAACTTTAACGCCCCATTTATCAGTCGCCTCATCCATAACCACTCTCAACTGAGAATTTATTTTTTCACGCGAAGTCAAGGTGCTGTCCAGTTCCATATCGCCTATCACATTTCTTAAATTTGTCTGCGCAAGCTTTAAAGCCGCCAAAGCAAAATTTTCTATGTTGTATACAACCTTGACAGGATCCGTAACCTGAAAATAAATTATCGCATCTACAACAACCGACACATTGTCTTTTGTGATAACGCTTTGAGGCGGAACATCTATGACGCGCTCTCTCATGTCAACCCTAATCATCCTCTGGAAAAACGGCACCAAAATATTTGGACCGGGATTTCTTAAACTGGAAAATTTTCCAAGCGTTTCAACTAAACCTTTTTCATACTGCCTCACAATTTTTATTGATCCCGACACAACAAAAATTACAAAAATAACTAATACTAAAATAAAGATTGACGGTAACATTTATAACCTCCCTAATTATTTTGCGACTTTCAATTTCGTTCCGCTAATTGATACGATTTGTACAGTAGCCCCTTTTGGTATTTCTGTCTCGGACTCCGCAAGCCAAATCTCTCCATCCACCTTAACAAAACCGTCTTTAAAAGCGCTGATGTCCTCTGTAACCAAAGCCAATTTCCCTACAAGCGCATCCACATTTGTCTTAAGATTTTGCGTTTTCGCCATAGCCTTTTTAAAAAGCGGGCGAATTGTAAAAAGCGACAATACAGCTCCGACAGCAAAAACAATATATTCAAAAACCTCACCTTGATACAAAACGGAAACTATCGCGGCAAGCAATGCCCCAATTGCAAGAGATGTAAAAAATAGCATTGAAGGCGCCGCTAATTCTAAAATGATAAAAATAAAAACCATAATCAACCAAATCAACCAATCCATTTATTTTTCCTCCTTTGGCTTTAGCTTGCCAAAAATCTCTCTCATATCCTCTGGACATGGCGCATTAAATTTTAAAGGTTTTGAGGTTTTTGGATGCGTAAAACCTAAAAAAGCGCAATGCAGCATTTGCCTTTCATATTTCTTACCTTCAACTACAACCGGCCCCCCATATTCTTTGTCGCCCACCACTGGATGATTTATATATTTCAAATGACTCCTTATTTGATGAGTGCGTCCCGTGATAATGCTCACCTCAAGGAGAGTGAAACCTGATTTTCTAGCTAATACTTTAAATTCGCTCACCGCCATTTTTTTTGCAGTTGGATTTACGCTCATTATTTTTCTGTTTTCAGGCGAGCGCCCCAACGGCGCTTCAATGCGGCCAAAGTTTTCGGCAATTATGCCTTTTGCCGCAGTATAATAAATTTTCTTTACAGCTCTATTTTGAAACTGTTTTGAAATGCTGGTTTTAGCTTTATCATTTTTTGCAAAAACAATTAAACCCGTTGTGTCTTTATCAAGCCTATGCAGCAAAAACGGACGCCACTTTCCTTTTGAGTGAGCCGCTAAAGCATTTAACATTGTGCCGTCTGGATGGCCGTAAGAAGGATGTACAACTATACCCGCCCTTTTATTTATTACAATAATATCCTCATCCTCGTAGACAATATCCAAATCAATATTTTGAGGCGAAATATTTTCAGCGGTTTTCTCCTCGCTAAATTCAAGTTCAATTATATCTCCATGTTTTAATTTATGCGAAGATAAAACATTTTTGCCGTTTACTAAAACAAAATTATCAGCGCTTTCAGTTAACTTTTGAAAATAAGTCCTAGAATATTGTTTAAAAGTGTTCGCCAAAAAAACGTCTACCCTTTGCCTTTCAAAATTTGGATAAATTATTTTTTGCATTTTGAAGCCCTATAAAAAATTGTAATACCGATAATAAAAACAATAATAGAAATTATTTGAGAAACGGATAATCCAAAACTATAACCGCCCCTAAAATCTCCCCTGAAAAATTCTATAATAAATCTACAAATTGGATAAAAAATTAAATATATAGCAATAGCCATCCCCGGCTTATGCGCTTTTTTATTGTAAAAATACAATATCACAAATAAAATTAAATTTACGCCTGCTTCATAAATTTGCGTTGGATGCAAATGCACGCCTAAAACCGCAAGACTCTGCGGATCCTCAAAAACAATGCCCCAAGGTTGATTTGTAGGTTTGCCATAACAGCAGCCGGCAAGCAAGCAGCCAATTCGTCCAAAAAAATGGCCTAAAGCTACAGCGGGCGCAAATAAGTCTAAAACTTTATAGATATTTAATTTCTTGATTTTTAAATATGCAAAAGCAAAAATTATAGAGCCAATAAATCCGCCGTAATATACCAAACCGCCTTCCCAAACTTTAAAAATCTCTAAAGGACGGCTAAACATATCGGGAAATTCCGCAATGACAAATAAAAGCCTTGCTCCAACAATTGCAGAAATGAGAACGCCGAAAATTATATTGAAAATATCGTCTTGAGAAATTATCGGGGGTTTAATTTTTTTTGCGCTAATGGATAAATAAATCGCTCCAAAAAAGAAACCAAGCGCTACCATTAAACCATATGAATAAAATGTAAAATCCCAAAACTTTAATAAAACAGGGTGCATTAAACCTCCAGAATTTTCTTTTTGTAAAAAAAGAAAATTAAAATTATTTCTTTTGGAAAAAGAAACAAAAAACTGCTTTTAAAACTTTATTCTCTTTTTTAAAAAAGAGAGACAGAAAAAGTTTTCTCTTTAACTTATTTCTATTTATTTTTTTTGCGCTATCTTTTTATTAAGACAAACGTTTAAAATCCCTTTCTTAAAATTCATTTATTTATCATAGAAAGTTCATAACTTCTTTTCTCTTTATCAAACTCTTTACAATTTTTTTGCGCTACCTTTTGGTTTTTCGGCGCCGCGCTTGCGAAAATTTTTTTCGCCCCCGCGCCGACTCTACTTTTGACGTAACTGACAGCAGTCTGTACTGTCACGCCCGCGTGGGTGAGGGCAAAGGGAACTTCTAGTTCCCTTTGCCCTCTTGGCGAAAAAAATTTCTCGCATAGCAGCGCTTACGCTTCGCTACGCCGAAAAACCAAAAGAGCGCGGGAAAGGGTACGACACGGCAACAACAAAAACAATAAAGACAACAACGACAAAATAAAAATAAAAAACAATAATGGATGCGCCTAATCATCAGAAAAATTTTTCGCAAGAGGATGCGCAATCGTTTAACATCAATGTTCGCCCCTCAAACACGTACAATAATTAGAACTGCTAAATTTTTAGTTAACGCCTAACTTTTTTAAACCTCTCTGTAAAATCTATATTTTCCTACTGACCGCTAAATCCAAGACTTGTCTGCGGCCGCTTTTTGCTAAAGAATTTAAAATATGTAAAAATACAATACTTATTTCCTAAGGAGGATTGAAATGAAAAAAGTTGTTTCATTTGTATGTTTATTTTTAGCGTTCATCTTTTTTGCTACAGGAATTTCCTATGCAAAAGGAAAAGCAAAACACGTCCCTTTTTATGACGGACCCATAGAACGTATTGATTATGCCGATTTTCACAATTGGCTGAGCGCTCCAGAACAAGCGACAAAAGATGTAGACGTATTTTTTGTATATCCAACTTCTTGGCGCGCCCAAAAAGGCGAATTCCCGCTTTCAGATATTAATAATGCCGAAATGCGAAAATATGCCATGTACTATTTAAAGTCCCGCGCCAGCGCTTTTGAAATGGCCGGAAATATCTATGCTCCATTTTATAGACAATATGATGCAAGTTTCGTGCTTGAGGCTCTCTCCTCAACAGAAACTTTTGCAACCGCTTGGAAATATGCTGAAAGCATTCCGCCATTGTTGGATATAGTGGATTCATTTGAATATTATTTGAAACATTTTAATAAGGGGAAACCTTTTATTTTGGTGGGACATTCACAGGGGTCGGCCGCTCTCATGGAACTCTTAACCATATACATGAAAAAACATCCAAAAGTCTATAAAAAAATGGTGGCTGCATATTTAATTGGAATTCCTATGCCGAAAGAAATTTATGAGTTGGCTCCGCATTTAAAACCCGCTCAAAAAGCTGACGATGTCGGCGTTATTATTTCTTATAATACGCAATCCCCAAAAGTCGGCGGAGTAAATCCATTTTCTTATTCGGGAAATGTTTTGATAAATCCAATTAGCTGGACAACCGACGAGAAGCTTGCTCCCAAAAGCGAAAGTTTGGGTTCTGTGGTGGTAAAAGATGACGGAAGTTTTACAAAAGTTCAACATTTGGCGGATGCGCAAATAGATCATAAGCTGGGAACAATTATATGTTATAGCGTAGACCCCGAAAAGTTTAGCTCCGAAAAAGCTTCACGCGCATATTTCCCATTGGGCGTTTTGCATGAAAACGATATCCCTTTATATTATTATGATTTACAAAAAAATGCAGTTGACCGCGTAAACGCTTATTTCAAAATTTACAAAAAATAAACTCACCCTAAAAAATGAAACAGCAAGGTTATGCAAAATTTTTGCAAGCCTTGCTGTTTTTTATTTCTTTCTGTTTTCGCTAACATAGCGCCTTAAACTTTCAAGACTAGAAAAAACCTCTTTGCCCGTTTCCATATTTTCAATTACTATGTCATAATTTTTTCTTAAAATTATAACCAGCTCTATCGCATCCAAACTATCCAATCCTAAACTTTCAAATAAAGGCGCATTCGCCTCCACGCTAGATAAATCAATGCCTTGCAAATCCAAATTTTGACTTAAAACTTTTTTAATATCTTCCACGCTTGTTTGCTGCATCATTTCCTCCATAAATTAAAATAATTGTAAAACTGATATGGATAAACTTTTACAAAATTTTCCAAAGCTTTGGAAAATCTGTCTGCATATTCAACATAATTTTGCGCCGCCTTTCCCCCATCTTTTACAAAAAAATAATCAGCTATCATTGTGTCTACAGCGCCTGTTTTTTTATAAGGAAAAAAAATTATCGCTATTGGTTTATTGAGGGTTGCGGCAATTCTGTAGATGCTAAAAGGCAGCGCAATTTTTGCTCCCAAAAAATTTACTTCCACAAAATTATTTGATGCGCCAAAAACTCTATCGCCCATCATGCACACTAAAGAACCCCTCTGCAAAGCGGCCATAATTTCAATTATGCCGCCGTCAAAAGCATTCGGCTCTATAAATTTTACAGGTGATTCTTTTTTCTGCAGTTGGTGAACATGTTTATCTATATCCTCTTTATTTTGATGATATACCACATATTTTTCTTTTTCATCGTCTATTAAATTAAAAGCCGACATTGCAGACTGCCAACAGCCGCAATGCGCAGACAAAATAATTAGACCGTTATTTTTTTGATATAACGATTTACATAAATTTATATCCGCCCTTGAGGAAATAATATTTACTTTAGATTTTATGCCAAAAATAGCGCGGTCTATTAAAATTTTTCCAAATGTTAAGTTTAATTTATAGAGATGCAAAAACTTTTTTATATGATTGCAATTTGGAAATTTTTTTTCCAAATAATAACTTGCATTTTTTCTAACAGACGGCAGTAAGCAATAAAAAAATGCAACAAAGCGCCCGATAAAATAAGCAAATTTTAGAGCCCCAAATTTTATTATTAATATCATTAAATTATGAAAAAAATTCTTACTTCTACTTTTTCCTGTCCAACCCTGAACCATATATCAAACCTCTCCTTAAAATACAGCCTATCACAAAAACGACAAGCCCTACCAAAAAACCAAAAATCGGCGCTACAATCAAAGATCCCAAAA
>JAITCX010000104.1 GCA_031282945.1 Elusimicrobiota bacterium | reverse complement strand
TTATTTATATTATATTTTAACATTTTTCTACTTTTAAAAATGGGAGGAGGAAACTTTCTTTTTAAAAGAGGTCGCATTTTTATTTTTTTGCAGATAGATGAGTTGCGGGTGTCGTTTGTCGTGTTTTTGTCTTGTCTTTGTTGTATTGTTGTGTCGTACCTTTCTCCGTGCTCTTTTGGTTTTGCGGCGTAGCGAAGCGTAAGCGCTTGCTTTACGAGAAATTTTTTTCGCCCCCGCGCCGCCGCAAAATCAAAAGGTAGCGCAAATAAATAAAAAGAAATAGATTAAAGAGCGTTAATTTTTTGTTTTTCTTTTACAAAGAAAAGAATTCAGTTGCATGTGTTGTTAGAAGTTTTTGTTTCTTTTGTTAAAAGAAATTTCTGTTTCTCTTTTTCAAAGAGAGAATTAAGCTTTAAGCGCCGTTAGTTTTTCTGTTTCTCTTTTTTCAAAAAGAGAAAAATGTCTTTAGTTTTCCGTTTCGCTTTTTCAAAAGAGAAATAATTTCTCACGCTTTTTTACAAAAGCTCAAGATCACTGCAATTGTGATATAATAAAAAGTTGTTGAAATATACTTGCGTAAAATAGATAAAAGCAAAGGGGATTTAAATTATGGCAAAAAAACAGATTTCAGAACTTCAAGAACTAAGACTTAAATTCAAACCAGAATTACCGCTTACTTTACAATTAGGCGCGGCAAACATTAAAGTTATTAAAGGAAAGCCGACTAGCTGCGCTAAAAAGTTTGAGGGCGAAGTAAAAAAAATGTTTGCAAATACTTACGGTTTGCCTGAAGTAAAATTTGCTAAAGGTAAAAATGATTTAGCAAAAAGAAAAATCACGCTCGGCGTTGTTTTGTCTGGCGGCCAAGCCGCAGGCGGCCACAATGTTATAGCTGGACTTTTTGACGGCCTAAAAAAAGCAAATCCAAAAAATGCGCTATTGGGATTTTTAAATGGACCGGCGGGCATAATTGACAATAAAGTTAAAGTTATAGATGTAAAAATTATAGATGAATACAGAAATACCGGAGGCTTTGATCTCATTTGTTCCGGCCGCACAAAAATAGAAACGCCCGAACAATTTGAGGCTGCAAAAAATACCTTAATTGCAAATAAAGTAAACGCTTTGGTTGTTGTCGGCGGCGATGATTCAAATACCAATGCCGCCCTCATTGCAGAATACCTCAAACAACAAAATTTAGATATTTGCGTTATCGGCGTTCCAAAAACAATAGACGGCGATTTGAAAAATGAATACATTGAAACGTCTTTTGGTTTTGACACCGCTACAAAAATTTATGCCGAGCTTGCAGGAAATATTGCAAGAGATATAAACTCTGCAAGAAAATATTGGCATTTTATAAGATTGATGGGCAGAAGCGCTTCGCATATTACGCTTGAAGTCGCTTTCAAAACTCAACCCAATATTGTTTTAGTCGGCGAGGAAGTTTTGGCAAAAAAGATGACGCTTGCTCAAGTTGTAAATTATATGACCGATATTATTTCTAAAAGAGCGGCTGAGGGTAAAAATTTCGGCTTGGCGCTTTTGCCCGAAGGTTTAATAGAATTTATTCCTGAAATGAAAGAGCTGATCTCTGCATTAAACGATCTCTTGTCAAATCCAACTCCAAGCTTTAGCACGGTAGACAATAATCCTGCCGCCGCAAAAACAGAAGATGTTGAGAACGGCCTTATCGAAAAATTTGCCTATGTTCAATCCCAGCTTCCAAAAAATTTGTCTGATCTTTTTAAGAGTCTGCCTGAAAATATTGCAGCTCAGCTCCTGCTTGACAGAGATCCCCATGGCAATGTTTTGGTTTCTCAAATTGAGACGGAAAAACTTTTAGTTGAAATGATAGCGGCGCGTTTAGCAGAGCTTAAAAAAGCTAAAAAGTTCAATGGAAAATTTGCAAGCATCACGCATTTCTTCGGCTATGAAGGCCGCTGCGGTTTCCCCTCAAACTTTGACGCCAACTACACCTATGCCCTCGGCTATAATGCAGCGGTTCTTGCTTTAAACAATTTGACGGGATATATCTCATCAGTACGCAATTTAATTAAACAACCTAAACAATGGATATGCGGCGGCATTCCTTTAACTATGATGTTAAATATAGAAAAACGCCATGGCAGTCAAAAAGCTGTAATTGCAAAAGCTCTGGTGGACTTAAACGGCAAACCTTTTAAAGCGCTTTGCGCTCTTAGAAAAGATTGGGCTTTTAATGATAATTATCTCGTCAGCGGACCGATACAATTTTTTGGCCCCGCTTCCATAACCGACATTACAACAAAAACTTTACAATATGAATATGGGAAAGGAGCTAAATAATGGCTGATAAATTTTCATTTGATATTGTTTCCGAAGTCAATATGATGGAAGTTGACAATGCCGTAAATCAAGCGCAAAAAGAATTGTCCACGCGCTTTGATTTTAAGGGAAGCAAATCCTCTATAGATTTAAATAAGGATGCCAAAACTATAACGCTTATTGCTGATGACGATTTTAAAATGAAGGCGTTAAAAGATATTTTAGAGGGGCGCCTTGCGAAGCGTTCCGTGTCCATAAAAGCTATAGAATATAAGGCGCCCGAGAAAGCTTTTGAAGGCCATATCCGCCAAGTTGCAGAAATTGTTTCAGGGCTGCCTGCCCCAAAAGCTAAAGAGCTAAATAAATTGATAAAGGATTCAAAAATAAAAGTGCAGACGCAAATTGACGGGGCGAAAATCAAAGTTATCTCCAATAAAAAAGATGATTTGCAAGCTGTCATTACGTATCTTAAAAATGTATCATTTTCATTGCCGCTTCAATTTGTAAACTATAGATAAATTAGCAATTTAAAAATTCTAAAGAGCAAGGGGTAAAAATGAATGATAATCAGCTTGCAATATTGGCTTTGTCGCTTTTGCCGCAAATTGGCTGGGTTCGTTTTTCTAATTTGCTGGAAGTTTTTAAAAGTCCGGCAAATATTTTATCCGCAAGCTTGCAAGATCTTGCAAGCGTAAAGTATATATCTATAGGAATTGCCAATGCGATAAAAAATCCGCATAATATAAAGATCGCTTTGGCGCAATTAAAAAAAGCAAAACAACAAGATATAAAAATTGTATTATATGATGATCCTGATTATCCTTATCCATTGAGCCAATGTCCAGATAAACCTCTTGCGCTTTTTATTAAAGGTACAATTATCCCGCAAGATTTTAATTCCATAGCGATAGTCGGCAGCCGCAATATTACCGAGTATGGAATTAATACTACGCGGGATTTTGCAGACTATTTTGCAAGAAACGGCATAACAATAATATCGGGTTTGGCAAAAGGGGTGGATGCTTTGGCGCATACCGTTGCGCTTGAAAACGGCGGCAGGACAATTGCCGTTTTAGGAAACGGTTTGGCGGTTTATTATCCGCAGGAAAATAGAGAGCTGCAGGATAAAATTCCAAAAAATGGAGCGGTGGTCAGCGAGTTTCCAATTGATTGTCCTCCCGATAAAACAACTTTTCCAAGACGCAACAGAATTGTGGTTGGTTTGGCAAAAGCTGTTTTGGTGACGGAGGCGGCAAGAAATAGCGGGGCTTTGATTTCGGCGGGCTTCGGCGCTGAATACGGCAAAGATGTTTTTAGCGTGCCGGGCTCAATTTATTCTAAAATGTCGCATGGAGCAATCCGCTTGATAGGCAAGGGAGCTTGCGCAGTTTTACGTCCAGATGAGATGGCGCATATATTTGGATTAAACATAAAAAAGAGTTTGCAGCCTCAAAGCAAAGAGAGAGATCTTGGCGCTTTAAGTATAAATCAAAGGTTGGTGCTTTCTGTGATAAATGACAGCCAAGATGGAGTAAACGCAGATGCAATTTGTCAAAAAACTCGTTTGGATTTCGCTGAAGTTGCAGAAATTATTTTTGCGCTTGAAATGGACAATTTTATAGAGAGCGCATCAGGTCAAATTTATACAAGCGCCGCAAGGTTAACAAATCAAAGGAGATAGGAAATGCCTAAGTATCTTGTAATTGTGGAGTCGCCCGCAAAAGAAAAAACTATATCTAAATTTTTAGGTAAGGATTTTATAGTTAGGAGTTCTTACGGGCATATAAGAGATCTGCCTAAAAGCAAATTAGGCATAGACACTGAACATGATTTTACTCCCACATACATAAACATAAAAAAGTCTGAACGCATTTTATCAGACTTGCGCAGTAAGTCCGCCAAAACGGACAAGGTCTATCTTGCTACCGACCTTGATCGCGAGGGGGAAGCGATAGCTTGGCATTTAAAAGAAGCTTTGGAGCTTTCTGATGATCAGATAGAACGCATAACTTTTCATGAGATAACTCCCGAAGCGATAAATGATGCAGTCAAACATCCGAGAAAATTAAATATGGGTTTAGTTAATTCTCAGCAGGCAAGACGCATTTTGGATAGAATTGTCGGCTATAAACTTTCGCCGCTTTTGTGGTCTAAGATTAAGAAGGGTTTGTCTGCAGGGCGGGTGCAGTCTGTGGCGGTTATGATAATTTGCGATAGGGAGCAGGAAATACAAAATTTTGTTCCAGTTGAATATTGGAATATAGAGGCAAATCTTTCAAAACAAAATCAGCAGGACGCGTTTTTTACGGCTGGACTAATTTCCAGAAACGGCGAAAAAATTGAAAAGCTCACTATAAAAAATCAACAGGAAGCGGATAATATTTTAAAAGGTTTAGAGGGAGCGGTTTATACTGTTTCAAACATTGAATCTAAAAATAGAAAGCGCGCCCCTTATCCTCCATATACAACCTCAACTTTGCAGCAGGATGCCTCAAGACGTTTAGGGTTTTCCGCTTCAAAAACAATGATGATTGCGCAGAAACTTTATGAGGGAATAAATATCGGCGGCGACAGCAGCGGATTGATAACTTATATGAGAACGGATTCGCTAAACATTGCAAAAAGCTGTCAAATGCAGACATTGGATTTTATAGAAAAAAAATACGGCAAAGATTTTGTTCCGCAAAATCCTAGAATTTATAAAACGAAATCCAAAGGAGCGCAAGAAGCGCACGAGGCTATAAGGCCGACTTCCCCAAACCGCTTGCCTGAGCAGATAGAGCAATATTTAAGCGCTGATGAGTTTAAACTATACTTTTTAATATGGAAAAGATTTATAGCAAGCCAAATGAGCGAGGCTGTTTATAATGTAGTCAGCGTTGACATAAAAGCAAATGACTGCATATTTAGAGCCACTGGGAGCGTTTTAATTTTTGACGGATTTATGCGCGTATATAATATTGAAGAGACGGAAAGAGAAATGAAAATTCCAAAGTTGGATCAAAATGAAATTTTGGATCTCATAAAACTTTCATCTGAACAAAAGTTTACCGAACCGCCTCCTCGGTTTAATGAAGCCAGCCTCATCAAAGCTTTAGAGGAATACGGCATTGGGCGGCCTTCAACTTATGCTCCAATTATAAATACGATTTTGCAGCGGCTCTATGTGAAGTTGGAAAATAAAAGGTTTACGCCTACTCCATTGGGCATTGTGGTCAATGATGTGCTCAAAAAATATTTTGGCAATATTGTCAGCACGCAGTTTACGGCGGCTGTGGAGGAAAAGTTAGATCATATTGCAGAAAATCAAATAGAGTGGCAGAAAGTTATAGGGGAGTTTTATCACCCTTTTGAACATGATTTGAAAAATGCTCAACAAAATTTAGGTTATCAAAAAGTTGAAGCCAAACAGACTGATATTATATGTCCAAAATGCGGCAAGCCCATGCTTTTGAGAATGTCGCGCGGCGGGGAGTTTCTGGGATGTTCGGGTTTTCCAGAATGTAAATTTACAATGTCTTTGGATAGAGACGGCAATCCTGTGCTTAGCGAGCAGGAGACAACGGATGTATGCGAAAAATGCGGTCAGCCGCTTGTAAGAAAAATCGGTTTTGCTAAAAGACCTTATTTGATTTGCAAAAATCCAGATTGCGGCGCAAAATACAGCATTGATTCAAAAGGCAATAAAGTGTTTAAACCCGCGCCTGAGATGACGGATATCAAATGTCAAAAATGCGGATCGCCCATGTTAAAGCGGAAAGGAAAACGCGGCGAGTTTTTAACTTGCCAAGCGTTTCCAAAATGCAGAAATTTGATATGGCTGACATCCGAGAAAAAAGCGGCTGAGAAAAAAGCCGCCAAATCAACTAAAGCAAAAACTAAAACTAAAACAAAAAAAACCGCCGCCAAAAAAGCTGTAAAAGAAAATGCGGCGGATGCCGTGCAGAATTAAATAAGCTGTATTAATATAGAGGTGGAAAATGGCGCAAGAAAATGGGAAACTTAATATAAACCGCAAAAAAGCTAGACTGCAATTGTCAAATGGAATGGCTTTTGAAGGTTTTTCAATTGGGGCGGATTCAATTGCAACCGGCGAGATGGTTTTTAATACGGGAATGTTGGGCTACACTGAGGCGGTGACCGACCCGTCGTATTTAGGACAAATTTTAGTTTTTAGTTTTTGTCTGATGGGAAATTACGGCGTGCCGGCGGCGTCAAACGACAGAGATTTTTTTGCAAAACAAGGTTTTGAAAGCTCCTCAATAAAAACGCAAGGGATAATAGTGTCGGACATTTTTGAAAATTGTTTTCATCATGATGCATTTCTTACGCTTTCGCAATGGTTGAAACTTCAAAATGTGCCGGCAATTTGCGGGGTGGACACGCGTTATTTAGTTCAAATAATCCGCCAAAGCAAAACGCTTTTCGGGCGTATTATTCCGCAGGGTTGCGAGAATGTGAGTTTGGATAAATTTGAATTTTTAAAAAAATTTAGTCCGCGCCAATATGTAGATCCGTCAAAATTTAATTTGATGGCTTCTGTTTCCACCAAAGAAATAAAGCATTTTGGCACGCATGGAAAAACTGTCGCCTTAATAGACTGCGGGGCAAAGTGGAACATTATTAGGATGCTTTTAGAAAAAAATTGTCAGGTGGATCTCTTGCCTTGGGACAGCGATTTTTCTAAAAGCTCGCCGGACGGCTGGGTGATTTCAAATGGACCGGGCGATCCAAAAAATACGGGCGATTTAGTTGAGCGCATTAGAAAAGATGTATTGTCCCGCCAAAAACCGATTTTGGGAATTTGTTTAGGGCATCAGCTTTTGGCCTTGGCAAGCGGCGCAAAAACAAAACGATTAAGCCATGGCCACAGAAGCCACAATCAACCTGTTTTTTGTCTGCCTGAGCGCCATGCTTTTATGTCCAGCCAAAATCATAGATATGCGGTTGATAAAAATTCTATCCGCCCTGATTGGCGTTTGTGGTTTGTAAATGCAAATGACGATTCTGTTGAGGGGATTATTCATAAAACAAAACCTTTTATGTCTGTTCAATTTCATCCTGAGGCTTCCAGCGGTCCCAATGATACGGGGTGGATAATGGATAAATTTGTTAAATTGTTATAAACGGTTAATTAATAAAAAGCTAAAAAAATAAAACGATATATAGAGAGGAAAAATGCCGCTGTTTGATTTCTTATTACCAAAAGACGCAAAAAAACAAAAAGTTATACTTTTAGGGTCGGGGGCTTTGTCAATCGGCCAAGCGGGCGAATTTGATTATTCCGGCTCGCAAGCTGTTAAAGCTTTGCAAGAGGAAGGGCTTGAGGTCATTGTGATAAATCCAAACATAGCGTCCGTGCAGACAAATTCGGGCTATAATAAAAAAGTTTATCTTTATCCAATAACTCCATTTTGGGTGGAGAAAGTTATAGAGCAGGAAAAGCCCGCCGCTATAATTTCCAGTTTTGGCGGCCAGACTTCTCTCAATTGCGTGATAGCTTTAAGTAAAAGCGGCGTATTAAAAAAACATAATGTTAAGGTTTTAGGCACGCCTGTTGAATGCTTGGAAATGTCGGAAGACAGAGACCTTTTTGCAAAAAAGATGACGGAAATTTCCATTCCCATAGCGCCGAGTTTTGCCGTTTCAAGTTTAGAGGAAGCTTTAGAAAAAGCTGAAATTATCGGCTATCCCGTGATCACGCGTTTAGCTTTTGCATTGGGCGGGCTTGGGAGCGGGTTTGCGGCCAATGCGCAAGAACTTGAAAAAAATGTTTCCGCTGCGTTGTCGAGTTCCAATCAAATTTTGGTTGAAAAATCTCTGCATGGTTGGAAAGAAATTGAATATGAAGTAATGCGCGATAAGACGGGCAATACCATAACAATATGTAATATGGAAAATTTTGATCCAATGGGAATCCACACGGGTGACTCCATTGTTATTGCGCCCTGCCAGACGATAAACAATAAAGAAAATAATATGATGCGCGATGCGGCTTTAAAAATTGCGCACAGCATTGGGGTGATAGGGGAATGCAATGTGCAGTATGCGTTAAATCCCAAAGACTATAGTTTTTATGTTATAGAAATAAATGCGCGCCTGTCGCGCTCGTCAGCGCTTGCCAGCAAAGCTACGGGTTATCCAATTGCGTATATAGCCGCAAAAATTGTCATTGGTTTTGATTTGCTTGAGCTGAAAAATCCTATTACAAAAACCACCAGCGCTTTTTATGAGCCGTCTTTAGATTATGTAACCTTAAAAATTCCGCGTTGGGACTTAAATAAATTTTCGGGCGTTTCAAGATTGCTCGGAACGCAGATGAAAAGCGTGGGCGAGGTTATGGCGATAGGCAGAAATTTTGCAAGCGTTTTACAAAAAGCTGTGAGGATGGTGCAGGAGACGGAAGACGGTTTGCTTGCAAAAATTTTTCAAAATGCATCGGATGAGGATTTGCAAAAAGAGTTGATTCATCCAACAAATTTGAGAGTTTTTGCAATTTATGAAAGTTTTAAAAGAGGAAAAACTATTGAAGAAGTTGCGCGCAAAACAAAAATAGACGGTTGGTTTTTGTCGCATATTTATAATCTTGTGCAAACAGAAATGGAACTTCACAATTTTTTTAAGACGGTTAAGAAATCGGTTTCTGTTTCCAAAGAGGACATTTTAGAAGATGTGCAAAAAATATCAAAAGATTATTTGCACAATTTAAAACGTCTGGGGTTTTCGGATTATCAAATTACAAAAATTATTTTATCGGATCGTTTAGATGAAAATGCGCGCTTGAGCATAAAAGAAATTAGACAGCTTTCGCTTATTGTGCGCGCCCAGCGCAAACGTTTAAAGATTTTGCCTGTTGTAAAAAGGATTGACACAACCTCCTCAGAATACCCCACAAAATCCAATTATTTATATCTAACTTATGACGGCATTTACAATGATATTTCTGTTTCAAAAAAGCGCAGCATCATAACGCTTGGCAGCGGCAGCTACCGCATTGGAAGCAGCATAGAGTTTGATTGGTGTTCGGTTATGACGAGCGCATACTTTAAAAAGAAAAGAAATGACAGCGTTATAATAAACTGCAATCCCGAGACAGTGTCAACGGATTTTAGCGCTTCAGACAGATTATATTTTGACGAGCTTTCTTTTGAACGCGTATTAGATATTATAGATTTTGAAAATCCTGTGGGCGTTGTGGCTTGCATGGGCGGGCAAAATCCAAATAATTTAATCGCTCCGTTAAGTCAGGCGAAAGTTAAAATTTTAGGCCATAGTCCAAAAACTGTTGACATGGCGGAAGACAGGCAGAAGTTTTCCAAAATGTTAGACGAGCTAAACATTGATCAGCCCGCTTGGATATCGGCTGTTTCAAGGCGCGACATAGATAATTTTATAGAGCAAAATGGGTTTCCTGTTTTAATAAGACCGAGTTTTGTTTTATCGGGAACATTGATGAACGTTGCAAACGACAAAGAGAGTTTGGATTATTTTTTATCGCTTGTAAAAGACATTTCGGCTGATTATCCTGTTGTTATTTCCAAGTTTATTGAGGACGCAAAAGAAATTGAATGCGACGGCGTGGCAAGAAATGGGGAGATAATTATAGATTTTATAAGCGAGCATATTGAAAATGCGGGGGTGCATTCTGGGGATGCGACCATGGTTTTTCCCTCTCAAAGAATCTATGCGCAAACTATAAATGTGATAAAGCAAATCACAAGAAAAATTGCCAAAGGGTTAAATTTAAATGGACCTTTTAATATTCAATATTTAGCTAAAGAAAACAATGT
>JAITCX010000038.1 GCA_031282945.1 Elusimicrobiota bacterium | reverse complement strand
ATTTCAAATTTCTTTAGTTCCAATTTACAGCATTTGGCAAAACATTATACGCCGGACGGCGATTTATTTTTTAAAAATATTGCCAGTTTTTCGCAAAAAATAGAAAAGAGCCTTCCTGTTGGAAAAAATATTACCCTCACGCCTTCGCTTGGAGCGGGCGGAGATTTTGAGGATAAAAACGATTTAGGGCTTGAGCAGCATTCCGCGTATTTAAATTATTCAGGCGGTCTAAATGCCAGATTGCGTTTGTCGCGCCAAATGAATTGGAATTTCAATTATTCGGCGTCCGCTATAACCGACAATAATTCCACGGAAATAGACACCAACAGAGATGATTATGGGCTTACTAAAGGCGGGGTGGAATTTACCAATTATTATTATTTAAATACTTTTGCTGTTTTGAGAAATGTGATTTCTTATGATTTGCGAAATTTTAGAACTACAGGCCATGTACGTTTATCGCCTTTAGAAAATGAACTTACATTGACTCCTATTAACAATCTTGCAATTTATATAAGGCAGCTTCAGGCTTTTGAACCTGACACAAAATTTCAAGGTTTGCAATCAGAAATAATTATTGGGCAGGCGGGGGGAACGCATTTAAAGGTAGGTGTGTTTTATCAATATTATAGACCTAATGAAATAGACAATTCTTTTGGGTTTTCTTTTTGGGCAAGTCCAAAATGGCGTATAGATTATGACATGAAAACCACCTCGGATTTTAACAATCAACATTTTGGCATAAACGAACATCAATTTTATATTTACCGCGACCTGCACTGTTACAATCTTGGTTTTACTTGGCGGGTGCGCCGCGACTTATATCAAGGTTATACCCATGAAACTTTATTTACATTTAATTTAAAACTCAATAAACCTGTAAGCCGTCCGGCAAATGAGGATGAAAGCATTTTTTATCCTTGGAAAGATCCGCAAAACAATTAAACTTTCTAAACGACTGTTATAATTCTAGCGTCTGTTTTATCTTTTCTATAAGAGAAAAATAAATCGGCGCATTTTGTGCAATAAGGCGATATTACAATATTTTTTATATTCGCATTTTGCATTTTTTCTTTTGCTATTTGCGCAAGATTTAATTTATTATTTTCTAGTTTTACATTAAAAATTTGCTCAAAATCTTTTGAAACTTCATAACAACATTTTTGGATATGCGGTCCTATATAGGCGTCAATCTCGTCTGATTTTATGCCGAAATCATCATTAAATATTTTTATGCATTGTTCAATTATTTGCGCTTTCAAACCCTGCCAGCCGGCATGAACGGCCGCTTTAACGCCGCCGTTTTTTGAGACCATAATAATGGGCATACAATCAGCTGTAAAAATCCCAAGATAAACATTTTTGTCACCTGTGATAAGGCCGTCGCAATGATCTATAATTTTTGCGCAATCGGCGTTTGAAACTTTTTTTACGATATTGGAATGAACTTGATTTGCCAAAACTAATTTTTGAGGGGAAATTCCAAATTCTTTTAGAAAATTTTTTCGCAATATAGGGTCTTTCATATTGCCGGAAGCTTTAATGCTTGAGGCATGTTTTGGCGCAAAATTTTTATTTATTACCGCCTGCATTATCTTTTATCTAAACGCCCTGAGGGCTGCCAATGCCCTTCAAAAGCTGGGACGTCAAAAGCTATTTCGCTTTTTGTTTTTTGCAATGGAAGTTGAGGTTGAGCAGTGGGGCTTTTTTCTTTTTGCTGGGGATTTCGTTTTATATTTTTATGATCTTTTTGATCTTTAATTTCTTGCGGCGCTTGGCTTCTTTTTCCAATACGCTCATTAGTTTTAAAGCCGGAGGCTATGACGGCCACGCTCACTTTATTGTCCAATCTATCTTTATATTGCTGTCCGAAAAAAACTCTACCTTTGACATTTGTTCCGCCGGGCACACTTTTTTCAAAAATGGCTAATATCTCATCTATTTTTGCGGCGGGAACATTATGGGGCGTAGTGAGATTTACCAAAATCTTTTTTGCTTTAGAAATATCAAAACTTTCAACCAGTTCATTGTGGACTGCTCCGTTAAAAGCTTCCATCCAATTTTCTTCGGCTCCGCATTCCCCCCAACCGATGACAGCGTCGCCGGAATCTTTTAGGACGGTTTTTACATCGTTAAAATCTCTATTTATCTCGCCTGTTTGGGTGATAACTTCTGTAATTGTTTGAACGCTCCGTCTCAACACATCGTCTACAACAGTATACATGCTCTCCATAGAGAGCCCCTCTATTTTAATTGCTTTTGCATTTGAAACTTCTATTAAAGCGTCTGTGCATTGTCTTAGTTTTTCCAAACCTTCTTTGGCGATATCATCGCGTCCTTCCCATTTAAAAGGGGTGGTGACAATTGCAATGGTAAGGCATTTTAATTCTTTTGCAATTTGAGCAACGACCGGCGCCGCGCCTGTGCCGGTGCCTCCGCCCATGCCCGCGGTGACAATAAGCATATCTGTTCCCGTGATAACTTCTTTTAATCTATCTATATTTTCTTCAGCGGCTTGTTTGCCAAGCTCGGGATCTCCGCCGACTCCTTTTCCGCCTGAAATAGTTTCGCCTATTTCTATTGTGACGCCTCGGCATTTTCTTAAAACTTGCAAATCTGTGTTTACGCCGATAAATTCTACATCTGAAATGTTTTCCGCTATCATACGGTTTATTGCATTGTTGCCGCAGCCGCCGACTCCCACAACTTTTATAACTGTCGGCTGTTCTTGGTCTGTAGTTTCTTTATTAAAAAGTCCTATCATAAAATTTCTCCTTACCCTTATTTGCAATTTATAATGTGTCTTTTAAAAACTTAGTTATGACTTCCCACCAATGTGAAATTTTTCCGCCGCCTGTTGTGGGAGGTTTTTTGTGGGGGGAGGATGGGACGCCCTGTTGGGATGCCTGCACAGAAGCCATCCCATATAAAGCGCCGATTGCGCCCGTATAAGACAAATTGTTTATTATATCTTTATTTCCGCTTACTTTCATTGGATTGGGAGTGGCGACGCGCACAGGCACGCCTTCAAAAAATCTCTCAAAAGCATCTTTTAAGTATTGCAGGCGGCTTCCTCCCCCTGTCAAAATTATACCGCCCGACATTGAAGCGACATTAAAACCATGGTCTAGCAAAATGGATTCTATGGCCGAGAGGGTTTTATCAATTTCAACAGAAATTACATCTTGGCAAATTGAAATTCTGTCGCTTTCCTTCATGGTAACGCCGTCTGCGGCCAAATATTCAAACTTCTCATTTTCAAAGTTGTCGCCGATAATAGCGGCGCCGTATTTTTCTTTTATTTTCCTCGCTTCGTCTCGGGAAGTTTTCAAATATCTGCTTATTCCCACTGTCATCATTTCAGATCCTGTTTCAATTTCTTGCGTAAAACGCAGACGTTTATCTGAATAGACGACAATTCCAATATTAGAGGCGCCGTAGTCAATTAGCAGGCATTCGTCATATTCTTCCGATCTTATCACGACATCGCTTACCGCCAAGTATGCATATTTAATAGCGGCGCAGTCAATTTCAGCTTGCGCCAAAACATTTTCAATATCTTCTATTCTAAAAATTGGAGCTGCAAAACCGTAGATGTCAACTTCAACATTACTGGCTTTCATACCTATGCCGCCCCTATATTTTCCGTCCAAGATTAAATCTTTTACAATCATTTGAAAGATCTCTGAGTCATTTGTGAGCTTTCCCATTGCAATATCTTGGGCATTATTTTTTGCATTTTCGATCACTTCCTGCGTAACCAATTTTGTATGCATATCGGTGGCGGCTGATCCGCTGCCTTCCGCCGCTTCTATGTAAGTTCCTCTTATCGCAACAACAGCGGACTCGGCGCGGTTTCCCGCCATCCCCTCGGCGCGTTTTAGGACAGATTTTATTGCGCCCGTTGCCGGCGTCAGATCTACAATTGCGCCGCCGAGAACTCCCTCGGTTTGCGTTTGCGCTCCGCCCATAATATTTATGGTTCTGGCATCAAAGTCCACTGCGCCCACAACGCAGGTGACTTGTCCGCCTCCGATATCAATGCCGGCATAGAGGCAGGCATCCTCGTCGGTTAAATACTTGCTTGTTCTTTTTTCTCTAATCATAGTTAGTCCTTTTTATTTATAAGGTTTAATAATTGCTCTAGCGTCTAAATAATTTGTCATGTCTATGTATTCAATTTTGCCGTATCTGGATTTTGCATCTTGCAAAATTTCCTTGAGTATTTCTATTTTTTCTTTAGCGGCGCCGTCTATATTTTGCCCCCAATATACGCGCGTTCCGTCTGTGTCTATAAAAGTTATATCAGCTCCAATAATTTGCGCTTGAGAAATTTGGCTAAACAATTGTTTGTCGGCATGTTTTACAAAATCTATAAAAGCCAGCAGTTTTAAAATGTCTTGCGAATTTCTGGAATTAATTATCGGCAATTTTAGATTTTTAAATTGCCCATATAAAACAAAAGGTCTATTGTCGCTGTCTGTTCCTTTTAAAGATCCGCCCGATAAAACAAAAGCCTCAGGAGCGCGTTCGGTTATGAGCGCTTTTATTTTGCTCAAGCCCCCATCAAAAATTTCGCGGCTCAAATCAATTTCTTTAATTTCTGGGTTGTTAGCTGTAATATCTTGTTCTATTTGCGAGAGATCAAAATCAAAAGTGTTTCCGCCAATAGAAATTGGAATAAGCGATTTTATTTTTGAGCTTGGGATATTTTCCAAGCCTACAATTTCAATATCTTTAACTTTTAATATTTGGAGATTATGTAGAGAGTCTACAATTTTTACAATGCCGATATAAACAAAAAATAAAATGCCTGCAATTAAGATCAGTTTAAATATTTTTGGCGCAAAAGAATCTGCAAAAAAGCCGGTATTTACGAGATCGCCGCGATAAGTTTTAGTTGAGCGTCTTGGAGCTTTGCGTTTAGATTTATTGGTTTTTACATTATTTACCGCCAAGTTTTTCTTTGTTTTATTGAGCTTACGCAGCTGCCAATAGCTCGGGTTTTTGTTTCTCATTTTTCATTTACAAACTTTCCAACAATTTTATCATGAGATCGTCAAAACTAATTCCGCAAGCTCTTGCCGCATCTGGAACCAAAGACGTTTCCGTAAGTCCGGGCGAAGTATTATTTTCTAAAACCCACACATTATTTTTTTTATCAACTATCATATCCGCTCTGCAAATTGGGCGGCAGTTAAATACCTCATAAATTTTTTTAGCGTAATTGTTTGCTGTTTTTGCAGCAGCGGCGCTTATGCGCGCTGGAATAATATGGCGGCTTGCGCCTTTTTTATATTTTGCTTCAAAATCATAAAATCCGCTTTCTGCAATAATTTCTATAATGGGCAAAGTCTTGCCGTTTAAAACAGCGACGGTAATTTCAGTTCCTTTTATGAATTGTTCAATGATTGCTTCTGTATCATATTTAAAAGCTGTTTCCAAAGCGGCGTCTAATTCTTTTTGATTTTTACAAATTGAAATGCCCACAGTTGAGCCGCCGTTTACGGGTTTAACGACTACAGGATAAGATATTTTTTTTATGGGATCGCCTTTTGTTAAGCAGATCCATTTCGGCGTTTTTATATCGGCGCTAGCCAATATTTGTTTTGTGATATTTTTATCCATTGAGGCGGCGCTTGCAAAAATGCCGCAGCCGATATAGGGCAGGTTTATAGTTTCCAGAAAACCCTGTATTGCGCCGTCCTCGCCGCCGCGGCCGTGCAAAACTGGAAAAGCTATATCTATTTTAGCCTGACTAATTTTTTTTGCCGCATTATTTTTTATATCAATTAAGCAGACATTAAATTTCATTTTCTTGAGAGAATTAAACACAGCTTTGCCGGACTTTAAAGACACTTCGCGCTCAGTGGAACTGCCGCCGTATAAAACTCCAATTTTTTGTTTCTTTATTTTTTCAATATTCATTTCCTACTCCAATAATTTTTATTTCTTCTTGAAGGTCTATATTAAATTTTTCTTTTGCTTTTTGTTTTATAATTTCAATTAATCGCAGTACATCCGCGGCTTTTGCATTTTGTTTATTTACAATAAAATTTGCATGCACATAAGATATTTCCGCCCCGCCGATTTGCAAACCCTTTAAGCCGAGATCCTCAATAATTTTGCCGCTAGACATTTTTGGGGGATTTTTAAAAATGCAGCCTGCATTTGCAATGCCTATGGGTTGAGTGGATTTTCTTTTATCTATTAAATTTTGTATTTGCGCTAAGATATCATTTTTATTAGCCGCTTTTAAAGAAAAAAATACACGCGTTATTATTTCATTTATAGAACTTTTTCTATATGAAAATTCTATCTCGTTTTTGTTTAAAATTTTTAATTTTGCATTAGAAAAATCAATTGCTTCAATATATTTTATATGTTGGCTGATTGTCCCTAAATTTGTACCTGCATTTCCGTATACCGCTCCGCCTACGCTTCCTGGGATTCCTGCGCAGCATTGGAGTCCGTCCAAATTTGATTTAGCGCATTCATTTAAAAGCAAGCTAAGGCTTGCGGCGGCGCCTGCGCAAACAGTTTCATTTAAGATTCCTATTTTTTTAAAATCGCCTGAGAGTTTTATGACTATTCCTCTAAAACCTCTATCGGAAAATAAAATATTGGTGCCGCCGCCTAAAATAAATATCTGTTTGTTTTTACATTTTTTTAAAACTTGTATCAATGTCGGTATATCCAAAACTTCTATGAAATAATCTGCCGGTCCGCCTATTTTAAAAGAAGTATGGTATCTTAGAGGTTCATTAAATAAAATCTTACAATTTAGCGAGGATAATCTTCGGCCTAGAGTAGAGTTAATAATTTTTCTCCCTGTTTAAAAACATCGCCCGCTCCAAGCGTTAAAACGATATCGCCGGCGGAGAGTTCTTTTTTTAGAGCGCTTGCATCGCTATATTTTTGGGCGCAAACATTATTTTTTTTAAGTTCGTTTAAAATTAAATCAGAGTTTACATTTTTTATAGGAGCTTCGCCCGCTGGATAAATATCCATTACAAAAACCTTGTCGGCCATATCAAAACTTTTGCCAAATTCTTTAAAGAGGTTTTGGGTGCGGGTAAATCTATGGGGCTGAAATAACACTATCAATTTTTTATTTTTAAAAAAATGTTTTATCGCCTCAATGCTTGCCTTAACTTCTGTGGGGTGGTGGCCGTAATCGTCTATAATTGTTATATCATTTACGCTCCCTTTAAGTTCCAAACGTCTTTTTACGCCGTCAAAAGAGAGCAATCCTTTTGCAATTAAGTTAAAAGGTATGCCCAGCCACAGTCCAACGCCTATGCTTGCCAGAGAATTTAAAACATTGTGCAGTCCCGGAATTTTTAGCGCGATTTTTCCAATTTTTTTGCCATTATATAAAACATTAAAAGTGGTGGTTAAATTTTTAACCTTTATATCTTCAGCCCGCAAATCAGCATTTTTATTAAAACCATAGGAAATGTATTTGCGTTTTATTTTATTTACTATGCTTGCCGCAATTTTATCGTCTGTGCAAATTATGGCGGCTCCATAAAAGGGAATAGAATTTATATGTTTTATGAAAGCTTCTTTTAAATTTTCCATAGTGTGATAATAATCTAAGTGATCATTGTCAATATTTGTTACGACGGTGACGGCGGGCGATAGACTCAAAAAAGAGCCGTCCGATTCATCGGCTTCGGCAACTAGATATTGGCCGCGTCCCAGTCGGGCGCTGGTATTTAAGTTTTTGAGGCGTCCTCCCACAACTATAGTGGGGTCTAATCCGCCTTGAGCTAAAACGAGGGCGGTCATTGAGGTGGTTGTAGTTTTTCCATGGGTGCCGGCGATGGTGATGCAATATTTCATGCGGGCAAGTTCCGCAAGCATTTCAATGCGGCGTATAATTGGAATTTTATTTTTAAGCGCAAAAAGGACCTCAGGATTATCTTTGCCGACAGCTGTTGAGGTAACAAGAACCTGAGCGTTTTTGGCATTTGATTCTCTATGGCCTATAAAAATTTTTGCGCCGATATCTTTTAAATAGTCGGTAGTCTCGCTTCTTTTCAAATCTGAGCCGGACACTTTATGGCCGAGGTTTATTAAAACTTCGGCGATGCCCGACATGCCTGAGCCGCCGATTCCAACAAAATGAATATTATTAACTTTTTTAAACATTTATTTAGCCTCTAATTATTTTTAAATGGATATTCGCGTCTGACTTTTGTGACGATAGCTCCTCTAATTCCAAACTCAAGTTCCACTGTCATTTTTTTTGGATCTAGCAATTTAATTAAATCATCCATGATATTATTTACGGCGCTTTCATGCACCATTCCCACCATTCTATAAGAAAGCAAATACATTTTTAATGATTTAAGTTCCACAACGGTTTTATTGGGGGTATAGATTATTGTGAGTTTTGCAAAATCAGGCAGACCTGTCCATGGACACAGGCAGGTAAACTCTTGGGTGGAGATATCAACGTCTATATCTTTTCCAATAAATTGATACGGCATTGCCTCAAGCAATGCAGGGGTAACTTTATCAAAAATGGGGGTATGGTTTGGCATTTAAATAGGCTCCTTTTATTTGAGGTTGGGATTTTATATGTTTTTTCATACTCTATAATTATACCTTATTTTTTTTGGTAGGGGTTAAGTTAAGACATATGAAAGCAAGATATAATAAAATAAGTGAATATTTAGAGATGTAAACCATATAAAAATATGTTAGAAAGATTAAATATAATTTTCTTGACGGGAGGGGACAATGGATATAATGGCAAAAATAAATTCAACCCAAAAAACATTATGGGAAACTGCGGCGGTATATGCGCTGATTTTTATATTGTTAATTATATTATCTTTATTTGGCGGCAGTTATTGGGCGCCTTTTTATTTTCTGCCGATATTATGCTTATCAGTGATTTTTAAAGCTAAAGATAAAAGATTGTTTGATGTATCATTGCTGTTTTTTCAAATTATAGCGCTGATATTGGTGTTTCAGTATATTCCCCAGACATCCAATTTTGATGATGAGAGATCTTTACGGGAGTGGATGTTGCAAATAGCCAAAATAGATGGTGCTTTAAACATAAAAAGTTATGATAAAACGATTTTATCTACAAGTATAATATGGGTTATGGTAATTTTACCCATTGTTGAATTTATTGCTTTTATGTTAATGAAACGCCGAAAAGCCATTGAAATGTTATTAATGTTTTTGCATATAATATTTTTGTATTTATTATTAAGCTTTATATTTGTTATGGGCGATTATAGCTATGTTACTGATTTTTTATGTTCCAATATTGATTTAATTATAATTTTTACTGGATTAATAAATATGCTTGTTTTTAAAAATATCAATGGGAAAATAGAAAAATATATGACAATTATTGGCATTGATTGTATTTTGTCTGTAATATTATTACTTAATTACAGCACAATTGCGATTCTATATTGATTATGAAAATTATAAAAAGAATTTTTAAGGAAAATATAATTGCGGCAATATTTTGGATACTGATATATTTATATGGAATAAATAGAATTATTTATACGCTTACTCCATTTGAAAAATACATGTTGGATTGTAAAAACGGTTACAGCCTCATATATCATCAATATATATATCCAATTCCCATTATGCTTTTTTCATATTTGGCATATAGATATTTTAAAGTGATAACTACAAAAAATAAAGGGGAGAGATATACAATATACGCTATCAATTTACTACTTGCTATTTTGATAAATAAAGGTATTTATCGCTGACTTATACATTGTTGAGTTATATCTTGATGACTTTTGAGGAATATGATTAGCAATTATAATTTTATTAAGCGGAGGCAATGATGAACATAATGGAAAAAGTTGATAAAACCAAAAAAACATTATGGGAAAAAATAATTATATATGTTCAATTTTTTATATTGTTATTTATATCATCTATAGGAGGTAAGTATTGGTTTCCTCTCTATTTTCTGCCAATAATATGTTTATTTACAGTTCCTAGAGTTAAAGAAAAAAGAGTAATTGAGATGTCATTGTTATTTCTCCAGATTATAATTTTGATACTTATGGTTGACTATATTGATAAAATAGGTATCTATGATTATGATTTTAAGTATATGCTAAAAAATTACCCTCCAATTTTGCAAATAGAAAAATTTAATAAGGCGTCTTATTATTTGGGAAAAGGCGTAATGTGGCTTCTAATAATTTCGCCCGTAATTGAAATTATTATTTTTATGTTGATGAAACGTCAAAAAAGCATTGAAATGACCTTAATGTTTTTACATATATTATTTTTATATTTACTAATAAGATTTATAATTGCTGTAAATATCTTACCATTAGATTTAACTCTTATAGTTATTATTGGATTATTGAGTGTTGTCATCTTTAAAAATATTGATGGTTTAATAGAAAAATATATATGGATTATTGGCATTGAGAGCGCAATTTTTATATTGTTGTTGATTAGGCAATGCACGATAGGATTTATATATGTGGATTGGTGGAATCTCTAGTCTTTCTAATATTATTAATTAGAAAGGTATAATGTAGGAGTTTTATATGGATATTAATAAAACAATAAAGAGAATTTTTAGAGAAAATATATTTGCAATAATATTTTGGATATTAGTGTATTTGGGAACATTTATAAATTTCAATCATATAATTTTCCCAGAAGAAAGTTTTATGAGTGCGTTTAGATATAGTCCACTATATCGTATTTATGTCTATCCAATTTTCTTGATGATTTTGGCATATTTAGCTTATAGATATTTTAAATCTGTAAGCGTAGAAAATAAAAATGAGAGATATACGATATATGCTATTAATTTATTTCTCGCTGTTTTGATAAATATTATAGCGGCAGCAAAGTGAAGTTTTCCACTCCAAAACCTCCAAATTTTTAACGCATTTAAAATATCTTTGCATTTTAATTTTTCTAAGTTCGTTCAAATAGTTTTTGCGCAAGGCTTTCCGGTCCAAACTCAATTTCAAATTCCCGCCCAACAAAATCAAATGTTTGATTATTTCCAAAACGATTTGCAGATGCGTTAAGTTTTAGAGATTCGCGATGCGCATGATTTAGAAACGCAAAAAAGTTGAAGTTTAAAAATAGAATTGAATAGTTAAAAAAATAATTTTGGGGCGAGAGTTGTTTTGCTGTTGGCGTTGTTGTCTTTGTCGTGTCGTACCTTTTCCCGCGCTCTTTTGGTTTTGCGGCGTAGCGAAGCGTAAGCGCTGCTATGCGAGAAATTTTTTTCGCCAAGAGGGCAAGGGAACTGGAAGTTTCCTTTGCCCTCACCCACGCGGGCGTGACAGTACAGACTGCTGTCAGTCACGTCAAAAGTAGAGTCGGCGCGGGGGCGAAAAAAATTTTCGCAAGCGCGGCGCCGCAAAACTAAAAGGTAGCGCAAAAAAATAAAAAGAAATTAGTTTAAAGAGCGTTAATTTTCTGTTTCTCTTTTATAGAAAAGAGAAACAAGTTGCATGTGTCGTTTTTTATTTCTTTTGTTAAAAAAATTTCTGTCTCTCTTTTTGAAAGAGAGAATAAGGTTTTAAGTGCCGTTAGTTTTCTGTTTCTCTTTTTCAAAAGAGAAATAATTTCAAGCTCTTTTTTATAAAAGAGAAAAGGAAAAATTGTAGGTGAAAAAAATAAAACATGAGGCAAATTAAATGAAAACTTTATTAGTATTAGGAACCCAATGGGGTGATGAAGGCAAGGGGAAGGTGGTAGATTTTTTTGCGCAAAAAGCGGATTATGTCGTCAGATATCAAGGCGGCAACAATGCAGGCCATACGCTTATTTATGAAAATACTCCTTTTGCGCTGCATCTCATTCCCTCAGGAATTTTGTTTAAAAATAAATTTTGTTTAATCGGCAACGGCGTAGTAGTGGATATAAAATCTTTAAAAGAGGAAGTGGAATTTTTAAAGAGCAAAAAGATTTCTGTCACAGGCAGACTTTTTATAAGCCAACAAGCCCACGTTGTTTTGCCATATCATATTTTAGTGGACAAAGTTTCCGAGCAAGGCGCAATTAAAATCGGCACCACTGGGCGCGGAATAGGGCCAGCTTATGCCGATAAAGCTAAGAGAATCGGTATAAGGGTGATTGATTATTTAGAGGATGAAAATTTTGAAGATCTCTTAGATAATGCTTTAAGCGATAAGCTCGCTTTGCTTTCGGCTAGCGGCGTAAATATAAAAAAATTAAAAAGCGATATTTGCCGCGATAGAAAAGATCTCGTCAAATTTTTAAAGCCTTTCGTTTGCGACACAAGCCTCATGATAGATGAAGCTATTAAAAAAAATAAAAAAATTTTATTTGAAAGCGCGCAAGGGTCTCTTTTAGATTTAGACACCGGCACCTATCCCTTTGTCACATCCTCAAATCCTGTTGCAGGCGGAGCCTGCACCGGCGCGGGCATTGGCCCCGACAAAATATCTAGCGTTTTAGGCGTTGTCAAAGCTTATACAACACGCGTGGGCGAAGGTCCCTTTGTCACAGAATTGTTTGATAAAACAGGCGAGTATCTCCGTCAGCAAGGAGCGGAATTCGGCGCTACAACCGGCCGTCCAAGACGGTGCGGATGGTTTGACGCCGTTGTGGTGCGCCACAGCGTGAGGGTTAATGGAATACAAAATTTGCTCTTGACAAAATTGGATTGTATGCGCGGCATAAAAGAAATAAAAATTTGCACCGCTTATAAATATAAGGGTAAAACTTATACTGAATTTCCAGCTTCCAGAATTATTGAAAAAAATGCAAAACCAGTTTATGAGACAATGCCGGGTTTTGAAGAGTCAATTTCAAAAATAAAAAGTTTTGCAGACCTCCCCAAAAATGCCAAAAATTATATTTTAAGGCTTGAAAAATTAGCGCAGGCGCCAATCAGTTTCCTTTCATATGGACCCAAAAGGCAGGAGACAATCGCCATAAAAAAAGGTGTAAAATTATTATGAAAGTCGAACTAATTAAATATACAAAAGATCCTCAAAGAACATGCGCGTTGGCGAGCAGAATGTGTTATAGCGATATCGGGCTAGAAGCTTTGGAACTGGAAATGTCTGAGGAGAAATGCGAGAAATTATTGAAATATGTGATTGCTTCCGGCCACCACTCCATTTTAGAACATGCAAATTTCACATTTTCCATTTCTCATGTTTCAAGGGCGCTGCTTGCGCAAATGACCCGCCATAGACTCGCTTCTTTTTCTGTGCAAAGCCAAAGATATGTTAAGGCGTCTGTTCCAGAATTTGTTGTGCCGCCGTCTATCGCATCTGATGAAAAAATTTTGAAAAAATACAATTCTTTTATATTAAACGCCTATCAAGTTTACGCCGAGCTTTTAGAGGCGGGCATAATCAAAGAGGATGCGCGTTTTGTTTTGCCAAATGCCGTTGCCACCAATATAATCGTTTCTATGAATGCGCGCGAGCTAAGACATTTTTTTGCAATTAGATGCTGCCGCCGTTCCCAATGGGAAATAAGGGATCTGGCTTGGCATATGTTAAAGCTTGCAAAAGAAATAGCGCCGATACTTTTTGAAGATGCTGGTCCGGGCTGCATAAGGGGGCATTGTCCTGAAGTAAAGCCTTGCGGCAATCCCTATAAAAAAGAATTTTTGCAAACGCTATGAACGTCTTAATTACCGGCGCAAACGGTTTTATCGGCAGCTCTTTAACAGAATTTCTTTTAAGCAAAGATTGCAATGTGCGTTGTTTGCTTAGGCCAAGCTCCAGATTAAATTGGCTGGAGTCTATAAAATCCGATAAGCTAAGTTTTTTCCGCGCTCAAGGCGATGATGTCCCGTCGCTTGTAAAAGCGCTAGAAAATATTGATATTGTGATTTGCTGCGCGGGGGCGCTGCGGGCAAACTCTCCCCAACAATATTACGATGTAAACGTCGGCAATACAAAAAAAATGTGTGAGGCTGTTTTAAAAGCGGGCGGCGTTAAAAGATTTATTTTTATTTCATCGCAAGCGGCGGCGGGACCTGCGGGCGGCTTAATTCCAAAAACGCTTGCCGATAAAGCAAATCCAATTTCGGATTATGGTAAAAGCAAACTCTTGGCTGAGCAGGCTGTGAAAGAAATGCTGGATAAAAAAGTGGATTGGACAATTTTGCGGCCGTCCTCTGTCTATGGTCCGCGCGATAAAGACATCTTTATTTTTTTTAACTTGGTTTCTAAACATTTAAGGCCGAAACCTTTAAAACCTAAATTTTTTCAATTGATCTATGC
>JAITCX010000028.1 GCA_031282945.1 Elusimicrobiota bacterium | reverse complement strand
TTCCCCTAGCGCGCACAATCTCAAGCCCTTGCTCAAAATCAAAAAATCCTGCCGCGCATAACGCAGAATACTCGCCAAGAGAATGCCCCGCTCCCACAAAAGAATGCTTGGACATATCAATTTGAGATTTTAAAGCTGCAAAAAATGCGGAGCTTGCTGTAAAAATTGCAGGCTGCGCCCATTTCGTTAACTTTAAAGCGTCCTCGGGACCGTCAAAAATAATTTCCTTAATCCCCTCGCCCGCTTGCTTTAAAATATCCCACGCCGCATTATTATTCTCAAAAATATCTTTGCCCATTCCTACGCTTTGCGACCCTTGACCCGGAAACATTAAACATACTTTTGCCATTTTATTTTACCTCTAAAATTTAAATTTCTATAACGCATCCGCCCCATGTAAAACCGCCGCCGAAAGCCACCAAAACAACCAAGTCGCCTTTTTGCAGCTTGCCTGTTCTTATCGCCTCGTCTAAAGCGGTAATCGTTGTGGCGGAAGATATATTGCCCGTTTTATGAATATTTACAAAAACCCTGTCCATAGAAATGCTAAGCTTTTTTGCAACCGCTTCTATGATGCGCATGTTTGCTTGATGCGGAATAAAAAGTTTTATATCCTCAACCTTTTTGCCTGACTTAACAATTGCCTCCTCAGCGGCCTTAACCATTTTCGGCACAGCATTTTTAAAGACATCTTTGCCTTTCATAATTGTTGTATGCTCAAAAGCGTCTACCGTTTCATGTGAAGCGGGTTTAAAAGATCCGCCTGCCGGCATATACAGCAAATCCGCATAGGAGCCGTCAGCTCCAAGCGAAACAGACAAAATCGCATTTTTCTCCTCGCTAGCGCGCAAAATCATCGCCCCAGCGCCATCCCCAAAAAGAACGCACGTATTTCTATCCGTCCAATTGGTTATCTTAGAAAGACAATCCGCCCCCACTAATAAAATCGTTTTATACATGCCCGACTCTATAAAAGCTTTAGCTACGCCTATACCGTAAATAAATCCGCTGCAGGCCGCAAGCAAATCAAAAGCAGGTATATTTTTTAGCCCCAACTTCGTCTGCAAAAAACAGGCGGTTGAAGGAAAAAACATGTCGGGCGTTACGGTGGCGACTACAATTAAATCTATCTCGCCAGCTTGGATTTTTGCCGACTCTATAGCTTGCCGCGCGGCGCCCAAAGCCACGTCGGATGTCGCCTCATTTGGGGCGGCAATATGACGTTGGCGCATGCCTGTGCGCGAAACTATCCATTCATCATTTGTGTCCACAATTTTTTCAAGGTCGGCATTTGTTAAAACTTTTTGCGGAAAAGACGACCCTGTTGCCAAAATTTCTACGCCAAGTTTTTTATTCATCAGCTTTCCCATTTTTACCTAAAGCCTCTGAAATGGCTTTAGCTACATCATATTTTGTTGCATTTATAGCTGCAATAATTGCATTCTTAACAGCTTTCGCATTGGACTTTCCATGCCCGATAATGCAAACGCCGTCAACTCCCAAAAGCGGAACCCCGCCAAATTCGGAATAATCCACCTTCTTTCTTAAATCATTTAATGTCGGCCATAAAAAAGGAATAGACGCCCAAGAGATCGGATGTTTTTTGAAACTGCGGTAAATGAGTTTTAATATCATATCTGAAAGACCCTCGCCAAATTTTAAAATAACATTTCCGACAAAACCGTCACAAACAACTATATCCGCTTTTCCTGAAGGGATGTCATAACCTTCTATATTTCCTATAAAATTTAAGTCCGCTTTTGCAAGCAATTGGTATGCCGCAAGCGAAAGTTCATTGCCCTTGGTGGGCTCCTCGCCGATAGAAACCAATCCCACGCGGGGATCTTTCATGCCCAAAACCTTGCGACAAAAAATATTTGTCATAATTGCAAATTGCAAAAGATTTTCTGGTTTGCAATCCACATTTGCGCCCATATCAGCTATACAGACGCTGCCGTTTAAAGACGGAAATCTGGTTATGATTGTGGGTCTTAAAACGCCGTCAAGCCTTTTGAGGTAAAAGAGCGCCGCCGCCATCACGGCTCCAGAATTTCCCATAGAAACAAAGCCGGCGGCTTCCCCTTGCGCAACAAGTTTTGCGCAAACCGACAGAGACGAGTCTTTTTTATTTCTCACCGCTTTGGCGGGATGATCATGCATAGTAATAACTTCTGTAGTATGAATAATTTCGAGGTTCAGTTTGGTTAAATCTATGCGGCTTTTAAATTTGGACATTTCATCCAAAATTTGATTTTCATCCCCAACTAAAATAAGCTCGGCATTTGTCTCTTTGCTAGCTAAAATTGCTCCCTCAACTGTCGCCTGCGGAGCATTATCCCCCCCCATTACATCTAAGGCGATTTTCATTTTTGAGGTTCTCCAGAACTTTGAGCTTCTGATTTTTTAACTTTCTTTGGAACTATCAATTGGCCGTCATAATAACCGCATTCCGTGCAAATTCTATGGGGCAGTTTGGGCATGCCGCAGTTTGGACATTTGCCTAAATTTGGAGCGGTTAGTTTAGAATTGGCTGACCGCCTGCAATCTCTTCGGTGCGGCGAGTGTTTTCTTTTTGGATTTGCCATTGTTTATCTCCTCTTTGTTTTATTAAATAAATCTTCCCACTTACGTTTTATAAAATCCGCCTGCAAATTTTTTGAAGGTTCTTGGCAAGCGCAAGCGTCGTCTTTTTTATTTTGTCTGCCGCACACTGGACATATGCCTAAACAATCTTCGCTGCATAGCGGCTTCATTGGAATTTCCAGAATTGCCAACTCTCTTATTTCATCAGCCATAGAAACTCTATCGCCGTTAAACTTCATTTCGCAAGCTACATTTATGGATATTGGATGTCTATACAAAAAAAGACAGCGGGAACATTCTAAGGTTAAAAAGCCTTCGACTGTCCCGCTGACATATATTGTTATATCAGACGCCTTAATTGCTTTCAACTTTACGCTTAACTCACACTCGCAACCAATATCAGGTCTAAGACCATCCGCTTTTTTATAAACTTCATTATTATCAGAAAATTCGTGCAAAAAAAAGGTTAAATTGATCATTTATATATTACCATTATTATATTACCATATTTATTAAAATAAAACGCCATCATTTGATTATAGATATTGACTTATTTTTTGTCAAGACGCAAGCGCGGGCAATTTTCTCTTTTGCAAAAAAGAGTTTGAAATTGTTTCTCTTTTGCCCAAAGAGAAACAGAAAATAGAGACATTTTTCTCTTTTTAAAAAAAGAGAAACAGAAAAATTAACGGCGTCTATAAACTAATTCTCTCTTTTAAAAAGAAAAGCAGAAATTTCTTTTACTAAAGAAACAAAAACTTCTAACGACACATGCAACTTAATTCTTTTTTCCTTAAAAGAGCGACAGAAAGTTAACGCTCTTTAAACTTATTTCTCTTTATTTTTTTGCGCTACCTTTTGATTTTGCGGCGCCGCGCTTGCGAAAATTTTTTTCGCCCCCGCGCCGACTCTACTCTTGACGTGACAGACAGCAGTCTGTACTGTCACGCCCTCTTGGCGAAAAAAAATTTCTCGTAAAGA
>JAITCX010000222.1 GCA_031282945.1 Elusimicrobiota bacterium | reverse complement strand
GGCTGCAAATATTTTGCCGCTTTTAGATTTGGATTACTCTTTAAAATTTCGTTTACGCTCGTCTTATAAGTCTTTGCAATTGTACTTAAATTGTCGTTTTTGACCACTTTATATTTTATAACCGCAGGCGCCGGCGGAGGCGGCGGCGTGGGATTTAAATCTTTTATCTTTGCAATGTTTTCAAGAAAAATTTTTGTGGAACCATACGGAATTTTCAATTCAAAATCTGGATACCCTTGCGGCGTACACCATGCCTTTAATGCAGGGTTTAATCTTTTAATTTCCTCAAGAGTCGTCCCGCTTGCCTGCGCCGCAATTTTTAAATCCATCACCTTATTTATTTTCACAACATCATATCGCAAAGGCGCTATATTTTTGTCAATTTTAAATCCGTATTTTTCAGGGTTTCTGGCTATAGTTGCAATAGCTATAAATTGCGGAATATAATTTTGAGTCTCTTTGGGAATAGCGTTTCTCTGTACCATTTCGGTTATCGTTGAAGCGTTAGAAGATTTCATATCTCTTACTAAACCGTATTCTCCTCTGTTGTAAGCTGCTAAAGCTAAATGCCAATCGCCTAACATTAAAAAAAGCTGCTTTAAATAGAGCGCCGCCGCCTCAGTGGATTTTTGCGGATCAAGCCGCTCGTCTATCCAATAGTTTACCTGCAAACCCAAAGCCCGCGCCCTTGAAGGCATAATCTGCCAAAGCCCCAATGCCCCAGCCTTTGAGAGCGCTGTCGGAATATAAAGACTTTCTATTACCGGCAAATATTTTAACTCTGGCGGCAAATTAAAATCCGCAAGCGTCGGCTCAACAATGTTTTTATAAAGCTCCGCTCTCTGCAGCGCTTGCGTGATTCTTTGGCGCGCGGCCGGCTGGCTGAAAGCCGTGATATATTTTTCAACAAGCGCCTGATCTTCCATTGTCAAAGGAATTGTTTTCTGCAAGTTGACAACAGGAGAGCTTGCCGCATCCACTGCATACAAATCGTCTAGCTTAGCTAAAATTTCTTCAAAATCGTCAAATAAAAAATATAGCAAACCCGACTCAATGTTTGCATCTGAAAACTGGCGCATGAGTTTTTTGTAAAACTTCTTTGAATTTTTCTGATCATTGTTGGCAAAAGCTTCCAACATTTTATTATAAGTTTCATGAATTTCTTTAATTTGTTTTTTTGCGCCTTTATCGTTTTTAGCTTTCAATGCCGCCTCAGCGGCCGCTCCTACAAATCCGCCTTTTGCATTAGATAAATCCGCCATCGGATCAAAAGGATCGCCTTTTGAGCGGCGCCCGATTTTTGGGAGATCGGTTTTAGCGTTTGTCCCAAAAACAGCGGTTATATCATTTTGGTTTGCGGCTTGCGTATTAACGTTTTGCGCAGGCGCCGGAGTCGGCTGGGTGACTGCCGTAGCGGTGGTTTGATTGACATTTCCCACGGGATGCGGCGTGTCCACAATTACATCCGCCGGTATTTCAGCGGCGGCATTTATGGGGGGCGGGTCTATTTGCTCATTGGCATTTTCAAAATTATCGGTTATTGTCTGTGGATTGGAAGCATTGGGCTGTGGGGCAGGATTTGCGGAAGCTCCATAAGAAATATTTGTAAGGCAGATAAAAAGTATTGCCGCTAAAAACATACAACTTTTTGATAAATTCATTGCTATTCCCCTTTAAATTTATGGCTAAGGCCTTTTAATGGTATTTTAATAGTATATGTTATTTTATTTTTAGTGTAAAAGAATTTGCAATGCGGGCGCAAGTTTGTAAAAAACGAAAATTTGTATAATATTGTTGCAAATCCAAAATATTCGCATGCGATTTAGGGTTAACTATTGATTAAAGGAGAATGCCATGGGATCTGTTCAAAAGTTTTTTATTAAGTTGGGAAAATCTTTGATGCTGCCGATTGCTGTTTTGCCGATTGCTGGAATTTTAATGCGTATCGGCCAGCCGGATGTTTTAAACATTGCTTTTATCGCCACAGCAGGCGCCGCTGTTTTCAACAATTTGCCGGTAATTTTTGCCATTGGCGTAGCCATTGGCTTTTCAGACGACAATCACGGCGCCGCCGCTCTTGCAGGTTTTGTCGGCCATGCCATATTTTTATCTGCATTAAAAGATTTACTGCCAAATGTAAATATGGGGGTATTGTCTGGAATTTTGATGGGCGTTACGGCGGGTTTACTTTATAATAAATTTAAAGCGATTGAACTTCCGTCTTATCTTGCATTTTTCGGCGGCCGCAGATTTGTTCCTATAATTACAGGACTTGCCGCCATAGTTTTAGCATATGTTTTCAGTTTATTTTGGGGACCCGTGGACAGGATAATTCAGGCGGGCGGGCAGTGGATTATTGGTTCGGGCAATATTGGACTTTTCAGCTACGGTTTTTTAAACAGGCTTTTAATTCCGCTTGGACTGCATCACATTTTAAATTCGCTTGTTTGGTTTCAATTTGGAACTTTCACAAATGCGGCCGGCACAGTCAATGGAGATTTGTGGCGCTTTTTTGCAGGCGACCCGACTGCGGGATCTTTTATGACGGGCTTTTTCCCGATAATGATGTTTGGGCTTTTGGGCGCGGCTCTTGCCATGGTTTATACCGCCGAGCCCCGCAAGAGAATGGTAGTTATGGGTATCATGCTGTCCTCAGGACTGACTGCATTTTTAACAGGCATAACGGAACCTTTGGAATTTAGCTTTATGTTTTTGGCGTTTCCGCTTTATGTTGTGCATGCGGTTTTAACGGGCATTGCAATGGTTGTGATGAATTTATTGGACGTCCGGCTTGGGTTTACATTTAGCGCTGGTTTATTCGATTATATTATTAGTTTCGGGCTTGCGCAAAATCCAATCCGTTTAATACCGGTCGGCGTGGCGTATTTCTTTGTTTACTTTTTCCTATTTACTTTCGCCATAAGATTTTGGGACATTAAAACTCCCGGCCGTGAGGATGACGATGTGATAGATACAACTGAAAAAGAAAAACCCGCTCTCATTGATGCGGTTGCGTATCAGCCCTCGGATGATTTATATACTGCGGCGCAATATGTGATTGCAATGGGAGGCAAGGACAATATAATTTCAATTGGCAATTGCGCTACCAGAATGCGCTTTGAAGTTAAAGACAGCGCCAAAGTAGATGAAACCAAAATTAAAAAGCTTGGCGCAAGAGGCGTGATAAATAAAAACGGAATTGCTCAAGTTATCATTGGAACCAATGTTGAGATTATCACGGATAAAGTTAAAAAAGTGTTGGGAAAATAATCTAAGGAGAAAGCAATGAGATTAATTATTACAGATAAAAATGTCGGGCATTTGGCGGCATTTTTTGTAAAGGAAAGAATGGCCGCCGCTAAACCTACCGAAAACAAAAATTTTGTTTTAGGATTGCCTACAGGTTCAACGGCGATTGATATGTATAAAAGTTTGATTGAACTCTATAGGCGCAAGGAAATTTATTTTGATAATGTCACAACTTTTAATTTAGACGAATATGTTGGACTGCCTGAAGATGATAAAGAGAGTTATCATACTTTTATGTATGAGAATTTTTTTAAGTACATAAAAATCGACAAGAAAAAAATAAATATTCCAAATGGAAATGCGCCCGATCTTATAAAAGAAGGAGAGGAATACGAGGAGAAAATTGCAAAAGCCGGCGGTTTAGATCTTTTTATCGGCGGGCTTGGGGAAAACGGCCATGTAGCTTTTAATGAGCCTTATTCATCTTTGAGTTCAATTACCCGAGACAAACAGTTGGACAAAAATACGATTATTGCAAACTCCCGTTTTTTTGGCAATGATCCAACTAAAGTTCCAAAAACAGCAATGACTATGGGAATGCAGACGATTTTAAATGCCAAAGAAGTTTTATTATTAGTTACAGGCGAGAAAAAAGCTTTGGCTCTCAAACATTTAGTTGAAGGCGCAATTTCCCATGCTTGGCCCGCAACGGTTTTGCAAATGCATAGAAAATTAGTTGTGATAGTAGATGAAGCGTCCTGCAATGAACTGACTTTAAAAACCTACAGATATTTCAAAAGACTTAAAGACGAGTTTTCGCATATTTACGCATAAAAATTTATAAGACCCGCCCCCTTTATAAATTTATAAAGGGGGCGGCGCCGTTTATTTGTCTGTATTTTTAGCTGCGCGTCGCATTTTTTGGCGTCTTAAGAAAATAATGCAGTCTATGCGTCTTAGCTTTTAGGGTATTTAAACATTGTAAAAAACAATGAAAAAAGTTGGAATAAAGTTTTTTAAAAAAGAGAAATAAGCTCCGCTTTTTGTAAAAGAGAAAAATAAAATATTGGAGGCTTAAAATGTTTGAGCAAATTATTGAGAAAATGAAATTTGATAAAAACGGATTAATTCCCGTTGTGGTGCAAGATTACAAAGACAATGCGGTTTTAATGGTTGCCTACATGAATAAAGAGGCGGTAAAGCGCACGCTTGAAACAAGCAAGGCGACTTTTTGGAGCAGGTCTCGTCAGGCTTTTTGGGTAAAGGGCGAGAGTTCAGGAAATATTCAAGAAGTGAAAGAATTTTTTTATGATTGCGATGCGGATTGTATTTTGCTTAAAGTTAATCAAATTGGCGGCGCGGCCTGCCACACTGGGTATAGAAGTTGTTTTTTTACAAAAGTATTGCCTGACGGGACAACTGAAATTATCGGCCAGCCGCTTTTTGATCCTAAAAAAGTTTACGGCAAATAATTTTTATTTCAATTTTTAAATTGTAAATATAATTTAGGCGTATTTCATTTCGCATTAATAATGTTAAAATATGTTAAATAATTAATAATAATGCAAGCTGTAATTTTTAAATTTTCTATTTAAAATTTAACGCATTTAGAGCTGTAAAATATTTTAAAAGTTTTTGGCGGCGGGAGAGGAAATGAAGTTTTTTGCAAAAGCATTTGTTTTATGTTTTATAAATTTTTGTTTAGCTTTAAATGTTTTAGCGGCAAGTTTTGATTATAAACATGAGATAAACGGCGTTGACATATACCCCGATACTCTTACAAATGAAAATATTATCTCCCCTCATAAATTGTCGGCCTTATCATTATCGGCATGGGATTGGTCTAGCGAAATTTATATAATTGCCCCTGATCCAGCGCCGCCCGATTTATTAAATGCCGATAGACGCGTTGTGGTGGTAACTGACAGAGAAATTTATTTAGATTGGGTGGATTGGATGTCGGAGCCTTTTTATATCAATTTATATTCTGCCATAACTGATTTAAAAAATACGCCGAGTTTGATTTTTAATTCGCCCTATATTCAATTTCAAGAGGATGCAAAAAGCGGTTTTAATTTTGCGCCTTATATTTGGACGGACTTTATATTTTCAAATTCCAAATATAAAACTCAAAGCGGTTCCGAGGATTTTTTATATACAACTAGAGGGGCGGCGGTTGGCATAAATATTTTTAATACTGAGTATATTATTTTGGGAGCGCTTGGAATTTTTGAATTTCAGTCATTTTCTCAATCAATAAGCAGGACGGGAAGGGCGGACGCCGAGGCCAATGCTTTTGAGGGCGGCGCTTATGTAAATTTAGCCGTCTTAAAGCAGCCAAATATTTATTTAAAGAGTTATATAACATATGGACGTTCAAACTTTTTCTTTATAAGGCGCGGTTTTGCATTTTATAAAGACTCCATGGATTTGGCCTTTGTTTTTAACAATATGGATGATGCCCTTGCAGACGTAAATGGAAAAACTCTACCGGCGGTATCTGCCTATTCAAGTACGGAAGTATCGCTAGTTAAGTATGCCTCGCAATTAGAATACAATTATGAAATTGAGAAATTTTTAATGCGGCCGTTTTTGGGTTTTCAATATGCGTATATGCAGTATCCAAGCTTGCAAGAACATGGGACTCTGCCAAGCATGCAGACATCAATAGAGGGCGGGAATTTAGATAGAGCTTGGTCTACCGCTGGGATAAATTTAGATATTTTTATTCAAGAACATTTTAATTTGGCATTCGGCGTTTCCGCCAAGACTTTGATTTTAGAAAAATATAGCTCAAATGATGCATATTATTATGGAAATGATTATGAAAAAGCAAATGGAGATTTAGCTGACAAAATATTTGTTGGAGATTTTAAGTTTGGGTTTTCATACCGCATATTGCCTGCGCTTTTTTCTAAAGCGGATTTCATACTTTCTTATGGTCAAGGATATTCCGCTGTGAGCGGTAATATTGGTTTAACCTTAGCTTTATAGTAATATTAAATTTTACATTTAAACAAAAACAGCTTAAATAAAAAGAGGAACACATTAAAAATGTCAAAAGTAAAAATCTCAGGACTTGCAAATCTTAAAGACGCTTTGGACGCCACAAATTTAGGAGCGGATTTTTTAGCGTTTTCTTTTATAAAAGATTCTCCTGCAAAAGTCTCAGAAAAAATGGTCAAGGATATTTTGGCAAAACTGCCGCCTTTTGTGACGCCTGTTGGAATTTTTGAGGATGAACCCAATCCAACGATTGAAAAAATTTTAAATAAGACAGGTTTAAAAGCCGTGCAGTTTAATGGGCAAGTCGGCCAAATGAAATGCGCCGAGCTAAAAGAAAAAGGCATAAAAGTATTTAAGTTTTTCCCTCACCCTCCTCCTGATATCTCTTCTCAAACAGATGAAAATTTAGCGCAAACCCCGCATCCCGATAATACTGCAGACAATCCCGATGATAATTTTTCTCAAAAAAATTCCGCCGATATTGTAGGAAAAGCTGAAATTGCTAAAATTGCAGATTATATTTCTTATGTGGACTATTTTATAATTGAGTTTTCTCAAAGGGTAGAGGACAAAGAAGGTTTTGCTAAAAATATTGAAAAATTAAAAAAGATCCAAGAGCTTGGCGTAAATTTTTTTGCGGCGGGAATTGAAACGGAAAAAATAAAAGAAATTTTAAAAAATGTTTCGGTTTTTGGTTTTGATTTTGATGTGCAGATTGAAAGAAAACCAAAGAGAAAAGACTATGAAAAAATGAGCGCGGCAATAAAGTTGTCGCATGGTTTAAAATAAAAGTTTTTGAAAATAGTTAAAATATTATTAGAGGTATGATATGTCAAATGTAGCTAAAGATACTCTTGAAATTGAGGCGCAAGCTGTAAAAAATCAATTAAACCACCTAGATAAAAATTTTGATAAAGCTGTGAAATTATTGAAAAATTGTAGAGGGCATGTTGTTGTTATGGGGCTTGGCAAATCGGGACTTGTGGGGCGAAAAATTTCAGCCACCATGTCTTCTATCGGCATCCCTTCTATTTTTATTCATCCGTCTGAGAGTTTGCATGGGGATTTAGGCGTGATAATGAAAGACGATATTGTGATAATGATTTCTTATTCAGGCGAAACTGAGGAGATAAAAAAAGTTTTGCCCGCTTTAAAAAATAAAGATAAAGACATTCGGGTGATTGTGATGACGGGACGCACAAAAGCTCCAATTTGGAAAGACGCTCAATGCATTATAGACTGCAGCGTTCAAAAAGAAGCTTGTCCCTACAATTTAGCGCCGACAGCTTCCACAACGGCTCTGCTTGCAATGGGCGATGCGCTAGCTTTAACGGTTTCAAAATTAAAAGGGTTTAATAAAAATGATCTGGCGATTTTGCATCCTTTAGGCGCAATTGGAAAAAGGCTTACAATGCAGGTGTCAAGCATTATGCGTTCAGGCGCGCAAAATCCGGTGGTCAGCCAAGACGCGCTGGTAGAGGAAGCTCTTTTAGTTATGACAAATACAAGGCTCGGCGCGACCAGCGTCATAGATAAAAGGGGAAAGATAGTCGGCTTTTTTACAGACGGGGATTTGCGGCGGCAAATGCAAAAGCGGGGCGGAAAAATTTTAAAAGAAAAAATTTCTGCAGTGATGACAAAAACGCCGATGACTATTAATGCGGACATGTTGGCGGTGGATGCGGCAAAAATTTTAAAGAAATACAATATAGATAATATTCCAGTTGTAGATAAACAAAACCGACCGATAGGTTGTCTTGAGCAGGGCGATTTGCTGGCTGAAGGCATAAAGTTGGATTAGGCTTAGGAGGAAAAAATGGCAAGGAAAACTAATCAGAGTTCAGGCGCTGCAGAAGATAAAATAAGTTCAAATAAATTGTGGATGAAATGTCCTCAATGCGATCAAATTTTATTGCTTAGAGATTTTGAAAACAATTTTTTTGTTTGTCCAAAATGCTCGTATTATGCAAGAGTTAATCCGCGCCAGAGAATTTCTATTACGGTAGACGAAAATTCTTTTGAGCCGATTGAAGCTGATATCAATTCTGTAGATTTTTTAAAATTTCCGGGTTATAGCGAGAAATTAAAAAAACAAACTGAAGATTCTGTGGTTATAGGAAAAGCGAAAATTAAAGATTATCCAATTGTCATTGCGGTAATGGATTTTGGATTTATGGGCGGCAGCATGGGATCGGTTGTGGGCGAAAAAATTGTCCGAGCGGTTGAGACTGCCTTGAGCGAAAAAATTCCTCTGCTTATTGTTTCAGCTTCCGGGGGCGCCAGAATGCAGGAAGGAATTGTATCTTTAATGCAAATGGCAAAAACCAGCGCCGCATTGGCAAAACTTTCCGATGCCCGCATTGCATATATTTCGCTTTTAACAAATCCAACGACTGGCGGGGTTGCCGCGAGTTTTGCGATGTTAGGCGACATAAACATTGCCGAGACGGGCGCTCTTGTAGGTTTTGCGGGACCGCGCGTAATTGAGCAGACGATCCGCCAGCAATTGCCTGACGGGTTTCAAAGACCTGAATTTTTAAGAAATCATGGAGCGGTGGATTTAATTGTAGAAAGAAAAAATATGAAAGATACCATTGCCAATTTATTGAGGTTTTTTTGCGACTAGATTTTAGCGGTTTAAAAGAATACGAAACTATGAAGCCGGGTCTTGAGAGGATAAAAGCATTTTTAGATTGCATTGGCAATCCTCAAGATAATTTTACAACCATTCAAATTGCAGGCACAAATGGGAAAGGTTCCACTGCCGCTTTTTTGGCGGCAATTCTTAGCGCTCATGGTTATAAAACAGGTCTATTTACATCCCCGCATTTAATTGATGTAACTGAGAGAGTGCAGGCGGACGGGCTTGCCGTCAGCAAAAAAATTTTTGAACAAATAGTCAATCAAAATATAGATAGGGCGCGCAATTTAAATTTAAGTTATTTTGAATTTTTAACTGCCATTGGTTTAATTTATTTTAATATGGCGGGCATTGATTTTGCCGTTATGGAGACGGGACTTGGCGGCCGTTTTGATTCTACAAATATTTGCAAGAGCCGCGCCTGCATTATCACAACTATTTCCTATGATCATCAAGAGATTTTAGGGGAGACGCTCTCGGCGATTGCCTATGAAAAAGCGGGAATAATTAAAGGCGGCGAGTCTGTTTTTTGCGGCGCATTGCCTCAAGAGGCTCTCAAAGAAATAAAGAAGCTATCGCGTCCGTTTGTTTTTGGAAAAGATTTTACAGCTCAAAATATAAATTGCGAGGGTGAGTTTTATAGTTTTGATTTTGTAGGTTTTAATAAAACTATAGAGGGGTTAAAACTTTCTTTAGCGGGGGCGCATCAAGTGCAAAATGCGGCGCTAGCAATTTCTTGTGCGATAACATTATTAGGTGAAAAGTTAGATGGGCAAGTTTTAAGGCAGGCTTTATCAACTACAAAATGGCCTGCCAGATTTGACATAAAAAGCTTTGGCGGCCGCACTTTTATTATAGACGGCTGTCATAATTTAGAAGCTTTTGAAGCTTTTATAAAAACGTGGAAGGTTTTAGAATTTGGCAAAGAGCGGCGTCCTTTTATTTTTGCGATGATGCGTCAGAAGGATTTTGCGCCGATAATTAAAATGTTTGCTCCTATTGTTAGTCGAATAATCTTGCCTGACATTTCAAATCCCCGAGCATTAGAGTTTAGCGTTTTGAGTGATGAGTTCAAAAAATATTTACCTGCGGCAGACATTATAAAAGCG
>JAITCX010000197.1 GCA_031282945.1 Elusimicrobiota bacterium | reverse complement strand
CAGCGATAGATGGTTTATATGAATGGTTTATTGATTGATGTTTTTACGATGGCGGCGGCGCAACACAAAATAAAAAAAGTGGATATAAAAGTTATATGAATATAATGAAGCGGAAGCGAGGGATAAAATGACAGGAAAAAATCCGATTGAAAAATGTATTGCAGCTTTTGTAAATTTACCTCTTGCTGTTTTGATAAACATTACGGCTATTATTAAATAAGTGAAGGTTAAGGGAGAAAAAGAAAGATGAAAGATAGGGCGGCCAATATGGTGAAACCGACGAGGCTATGAAGCATATTTTATATGGGATATATCAACAAAAAGGTTATAATAGTCGCGCTCAAATGGTAGAAAATCAAATTAGAGATTGGAAATACCAAGAGGTTAAATATTTTAGATATGCCCAATATTCTCGCTAATGCATTGATTAATTTCCTTAATAGAATATTGCATTTAATTATGAAATACATTAGATTTTTTTCTATAAAAAAAGTGATATCTAAAGGATTGCTTTCTTGTTTTATAGGTTTTGTATTTTTATCAATGTCAACTGTGAAGTGGTGGCCTGTTGTGATGATGATAACTCTAATGGTGGTTTTAACTGCTATTAAAGTTAGAGATAAAAGTATTGTAGACGTTTTATTCATAAGTTTGCAATGTTATTTTCTAATGGGCAGTTTGAGAATAATGGAAGGAATTGCGCTTTTTGATTTAGGTAAGAATATTTACGTGACAGGAATTTTTTCATTTTGTATTAATGTTTTGACCCTCATAGATTGTCTAGTTTTAATGCTATTAAAAAGGAAAATCTCTATTAAAGCTGTTTTTGTTTCTTCTCAAATAATTTTTTTGATGACGCCTTTTTTCTTGTTGACTATGTTTGAAGGAGATGGTATCAACTTTGTAATATTTTGTGCAATTGTTCTTGGCGCTATCTATGCTTTAGTTATTGGGCGATTTTCTAGTTTTAGACAAAAATGCATAGCAATGTTTATTGCCGATATTATGAGTCCTTTTGTGTTTATAGTATTATTCGGATTTTATAGAGGGCTCCATTGGGGAGTGTGGAAGTAATGAATTATTTATTAAAGAAAGCGTGCAATAATACGATTAGAATTTGTAAAGAAAATAAATGGGCGATACTATTCTTAATTTTTGAGTTTTTTGTTATAAGGCTAGATATCTTGAGAGTTAAAATATATTTTAATTCTCCAACTGTTCCGATTGTTCCAAGATTGATGCTATTTATATTTTATATGCTATTAATATATGGTTCCTATAAATATTTTAGTTATGTAAATACAAAAAGTAGATTAGAAAAATATATTACATATATTTGTGTTTTAGCAATTGCCATGTGGATGTAAAATTTCTGGGCGATGGGTATATGGAATTTGAGATGATAATGAGGAGTTTAGAAAACAAAAGATTGTTTCAAAACTATAGTATAAATATAAATTTGAAAAATATATTTTCGTCAGGAAAGTTGATGTGAAACGATAAGGAATTGAGGCGGTGGCTTCTTACCATGGGAAATTTTGGATTTAACATTAAAAATAATTCTATCAATATGGCTTGGACGAATCAGTAGATAAAAGTGACGGGGTGAATCGTTGATATAACGGCTAGGCAATAAACGATGTAACGGGAGCGATTATAGGAAGCATAACTATGAATAACAACCAGAGAACAAAACGAGAATTATTTGCAATGTATGCATATATTTTATTTATTGCTTATGTATTTCTCTTGTTTCTTCGTTTGCGAATTTATTCCTTCTGTATTTTTTCATTGTTTTGTTTTCTAGTTATAAATAAAGCCAAAGATAAAAATTTTTTTGATTTATTATTAATTTCTTTTCAAATGATAGTTTTTTTATTCCTAGTTGCTATTTCGTTGGCGCTTAGTGAGCTAGCGGTTAATAATGGAGTAATGCGGGGATTATTATTTACAATTTTATTGGTTGATTTTACAGTTTTTGCTTTGGTGGAAAGACAAAAGAGTATTGATATGGCTTTAATTCTTTTACGAGTATCTTTTTTATATCTCTTAATATTATTTATAGGATATTTTCCGCCTGTTTCCATTACTTTTATAATTTTTAGCGGTTTACTAAATGCTGTTATTTTCACAAGCAATATGATCCACAGAACCAAGTATGAAATAAGTCTTGCGGTTGATATTCAGCTTTTTATAGTTTTGCCGCTTATCGCCCTTACTCTACGGAGTAAATAAAATAATGAATAAAATATTAAAGAAATTTAAAACAATTCTCAAAGGAAATATATTTGCAATAATATTTTGGATATTGGTATATTTAGAAGTTTTAACAAAATTTAGCCATATAATTTTCCCAGTGGGAAGTTTTGCGCAAAAGTTTATGGTCAATCCAATATGCAGCAAAATGAGGTTTCCCGCCTGCAAATATCCAAATTTTAGCGCATTTAAGATCTCTTGGCATTTTAATTTTTCTAAATTTTGTTCAAATAGTTTTTGTGCAAGACCTTCCCGTTCAAGATCAATTTCAAATTCCCGCCCAATAAAATCAACAGCATAAAATAATATTTCAAGTTTTGAAAGGCTTATAATTAAAAGTAATAAGGTTTTTGCCAATAGAGTTTTATTTAAATATGTCGACTCAATGTTTCTAATTTCTAAACGTAAATCAATAAAATAATTTAAAGCTTTTATTTTACGGTGGGTTTGAGGAGGGGGTTGGGAGGCCGGCGGCTCCGCCGCCGACCTCCCCTTTTAAAAACTCGCTGACTAACATTTGCAAAGTTTTATTTTGGGTTGAGAAATTGGTTTTGCTTGGAACAAAAAAATAAAGGTTAGGGAGCGAGTTTTTAAAAGGGGTGCGCATGTTGTTTGGCGCACACAAGCCCCAGATTTGTAGTGGGTCAATGGATTATAGATTTCAGGGAAAGCCAAAAAAGTTGAAGCTTATAGTAAAAAACAAATAATTTCAAAAAAATAATTTTTAGGATGGGAGTTGGTTGCCGTTGAGAGATGAGGGTCTAAGAAAAAATTTAGCGGTTTTGGAAAATAATTTTAAGACTGATATTCTTGGCGTTAAAGATACGAAAAAATATTTTCTCTAATTGTTTTATGGGTTTGAGGGTCGTATGCATTTTTGGTGTTAAGCAATTGGAGACTCCCAAAAACAAAGTTGCGGCAAGCGGTGCAGTTGCTTTTGTCGTTGGTGTTGTCTTTGTCTTTGTTGTGTCGTACTATCGCCTGCGCTCTTTGGTTGGGTGTTGCAAAGAAACCCTAACGCCAATCTTTGCGGCATCTTTTGCGGAATTCAAGTGTTGCGAAAATTTGCACGTCCATCTACGAGGACG